>CAKAQU010000006.1 GCA_916720335.1 uncultured Moraxella sp.
CGAATTGTACGCGAAAATGGAAAAATTATTGCTGTTGTAGAACACAAAGATGCCAATGACGCTCAAAAACAAATTCAAGAAATTAATACAGGCATTTATTGTGTAAACAACACTAAATTGCATGAATGGCTACCCAAACTTCATAATAACAATGCTCAGGGTGAATATTATTTAACAGATATCATTGCAATGGCGGTGGCAGATGACATGGACATTGTGTCGGTTGAACCTAGCTGGGCATTTGAGGTGGACGGTGTAAACGACCGTATGCAATTGGCTCGTTTGGAAAGACAATGGCAACTTCATCAAGCAGATGAATTGATGAAACAAGGTGTACATATTATTGACCCAAATCGTTTTGATTTGCGAGGAACAGCAACTTTTGGGCACGATGTTACTATTGACATTAACGTTATTATTGAAGGCGACTGCACTATTGGCAATAACGTAAAAATTGGTGCAGGCTCAGTAATTAAGAACACAACCATTGCTGATAATACCGTAATTTCACCTTATAGCGTGTTTGAAAATGCTACGGTTGGTAAAAATAATCAAATCGGACCGTTTGCGCGTCTTCGCCCAAATGCCGTTACGGCTGATGATGTACACATTGGTAACTTTGTGGAACTGAAAAATACTCAGATGGCGCAGGGAGCAAAAGCTAATCATTTAGCATATTTAGGTGATAGCACAATTGGTGAAAAGACCAATATCGGAGCGGGTACAATTACCGCAAATTATGATGGTGTTAATAAATTTAAAACCATTATCGGTAATCATGTACGCATTGGCTCAAATGCAGTTTTGGTTGCCCCTGTTCATATTGGTGATAAAGTAACGGTTGGAGCAGGAAGCGTGATTACTAAAGATTGCGAAGCTGATAAACTTGTGGTTGCGCGCGGTCGTCAAGTTGTGATTGAAGGTTGGGTGCGACCTGAAAAACCGCAAAAATAACCATTAAACTCAATAAACCAAAACTAAATCAACTTAAAAATAATGGCTTAATTTAATTAAGTCATTTTTTTATTTTAAGCAGTTTTTCAATGATTTTGCAATAAAAAATCCAAAAATGCTGGCAAAAAAATCTCTTCAATTATAATGGGCTTATGGTTAAGCTGATAGACAGTTTGTCGGCTAATGTGATGGGGTAAAATTATAAATTGGCGTTTAAATGGCAATTCTTTATTTTTTTTAAATAAAATATAACCAATAGGGGTGTTTTTTAGGTGTTTTAGACGTTTGTTTTTGCCTAGTAGACTGTTATAAGGAAATAGGCTGGTTGCTTCTATCCATGCATTTTGATTGGAATTTTGATGCTCAAGCATTTGACTGGGTGGATTGTCCCCAAATAGCAGCACCTTTCTTTCCCATACCAAAATTGGGCGATGCAGTGGTAATTGACACATTTTTTTTTCAGTCAAGGTAAGCAAGCGAGATTTTTGAGATAATACTTTGACTGTTAAGGGTTTTTTACTAAGATTTTCTAGTTTTTTGGTCAGTGATTTAGTGGTGGTTAAAAAAGGCAATAATTTTGGTGCAATTTCTGATTTTAACATGATGATAAAAATTAACAAGATGAGAAATTTTATCACAGATTAAAAATAGATGATATTTTCTATAAAAAATTGCTCAACTGTAGAATTTTATTAACTATTTTTTTAAAAAATGCTCATTATTTTTTTATAATACTGGATAAATATATTAGCTTTGGGTATTCTAGTGCCACGAATTACCCAAAAGTAGGCAAAATCATTTTTGGTGTGGTTGGTGTTATAAGTTTTGGCAATTTCGCCCATGACAATTATAAGGATTTTATCATGACTTATCAATCAGCTTTAGAGCACGTTCGTAACGTAAAAAACAAATTAGGTGGAACATGGAATGCCATTCGCCCCGAAGATGCGGCTCGTATGATTGTACAAAACCGCTTTAAGACGGGTCTTGACATTGCTAAATATACCGCTGCCATTATGCGCCGTGATATGGCGGAGTATGATGCTGACCACAGTAAATATACCCAATCTTTGGGCTGCTGGCATGGTTTTATTGCTCAACAAAAAATGATTGCCAACAAAAAATATTTTGGCACAACCAATAAACGTTATATCTATCTATCTGGCTGGATGGTTGCTGCTTTGCGTTCTGAATTTGGACCGCTTCCTGACCAATCCATGCACGAAAAAACCGCCGTACCAAAATTGATTGAAGAAATCTATACTTTCCTTCGTCAAGCTGATGCTAAAGAATTAAACGACTTATTCCGTGCCTTACAAAAAGCAGAAGCTGCTGGCGATAATGCCAAAGTAAAAGAACTTGAAGATAAAATTAACAACTTTGAAACGCACGTTGTGCCAATCATTGCAGACATTGATGCAGGTTTTGGTAACGAAGAAGCCACTTACCTTTTAACTAAAAAAATGATAGAAGCCGGTGCGTGTGCCATTCAAATTGAAAATCAGGTATCCGATGCCAAACAATGCGGACACCAAGCTGGTAAAGTAACCGTACCACACGAAGATTTCTTGGCTAAAATTAATGCTGTTCGTTACGCATTTCTTGAATTGGGTGTCGATGAAGGTGTTATTGTTGCTCGTACCGACTCTGAAGGTGCGGACTTGACCCAAAAAATCCCTGTAAGCCGCGAACCTGGTGATTTGGCATCCAAATATATCAGCTATTTAGAAACCACTGAAATTGATATTTCTGAAGCCAAAGAAGATGAAATTCTAATCAAACGTGATGGCAAACTTCATCGCCCAACTCGTTTGCCATCGGGTCTTTATCAGTTCCGTGAAGGCACACAACACGACCGTGTAGTATTAGACTGCGTAACTTCACTACAAAATGGCGCTGATATGATTTGGATTGAAACCCCAACTCCAGACGTAGCAGGCATTGCAAGTTTTGTGAACGACATCAAAAAACAAGTACCTGATGCCAAACTTGTGTACAATAACTCACCATCATTTAACTGGACCATCAACTTCCGTAAACAAGCTTATGACCGTTGGGTAGCTGAAGGTCGTGATGTGTCTGCTTATGAACGTGAAAACTTGATGGATGCAAAATACGATGATAGTGAATTGGCTCGCGATGCAGATGAAAAAATCCGTACCTTCCAAGCCGATGCTGCGCGTGAAGCGGGCGTATTCCATCATTTAATCACGTTGCCAACTTACCATACTGCCGCGCTTTCTACCCATGAATTGGCAAAAGGTTACTTTGGCGAAGAAGGTATGTTGGCTTATGTGGCTGGTGTTCAACGTAAAGAAATCCGTGGCGGTATTGCTTGCGTAAAACACCAAGCGATGGCGGGTTCTGACATTGGTGATGACCACAAAGAAATCTTCTCTGGTGAAAATGCCCTAAAAGCAGGCGATGCTAGCAAAAACACCATGAACCAATTTGGTAACTAATTTTGTAAATCGTTTACAAATTAATAAAAAGCGGTGTTTTCTTGGGTTTCCAATAAAACACCGTTTTTGTATCCAGATTAAATTGATGCAAAATATAAGGAAAAAATAATGACTCAACGTATCCAAAAAGGCAGTTTAGCAATTGATAAAATTTTATACGATTTTATTGAAAATGAAGCATTGCCCGTAGCAAAAATCGACAGTGAAACTTATTGGAAAAATTTTGAACAAGTCGTATTGGATTTAACTCCAAAAAATTCAGCATTACTTGCTCGTCGTGATGAACTGCAAGCCAAAATTGACGATTGGCATAAAAATAACGCTTATGAATTAGGTGCTTATAAGCAGTTTTTAACTGAAATTGGCTATCTTGAACCTGAGGTTGCTGATTTTACCATTACCACGGATAATGTTGATGATGAAATTGCCACCATTGCAGGAGCGCAGTTAGTTGTGCCAGTGCGTAATGCTCGTTATTGTTTAAATGCCGCCAATGCTCGTTGGGGTTCGCTCTATGATGCTTTGTATGGTTTTGATGTTATCCCTGAGACAGACGGAGCGGAAAAAGCTAAGGGCTACAATCCAAAACGTGGTGAAAAAGTCATTGCTTTTGCTAAAAATTTTCTTGATGAAACCTTTGCTTTGCAAGACGGTTCACACGCTGATGTAACGGTTTATCAGATTGATAATGGTCAATTATTGGCTAAAATTGATGATAAAATCACCACACTTAAAAACGCTGAACAGCTTGTAGGTTTTAATGGCGATAAAGAAAACCCAACAGAAATTATTTTAAAAAACAATGGACTGCATGCGATTATTGTTATTGACAAAACCAGTGTCATCGGACAAAGCGATAAAGCGGGCGTAAAAGATGTTATTTTAGAGGCGGCAGTAACCACCATTCAGGATTTAGAAGATTCAGTAGCAGCGGTTGATGCTGAAGAAAAAGTTGAAGGCTATCGCAATTGGCTGGGCTTGATGAAGGGTGATTTGTCAGAAACGTTAGAAAAAAATGGCAAAACCATCAATCGCACTTTAAATGCTGACCGCACTTACACTGATTTAAATGGTAATTTACAAACCTTGCATGGGCGCTCGGTGATGCTTTTGCGCAATGTTGGGCATTTGATGACTAATCCTGCCATTTTGGTTGATGGTAAAGAGATTTATGAAGGGATTATGGACGCTTTGATTACGCCAATGCTGACCGCCATTGATATTCGCGGTGAGAACGCTTTGCGTAATTCTCGCACAGGCTCAATGTATATCGTTAAGCCAAAAATGCATGGTTCTGAAGAAGTGGCGTTTGCAGTAGAGCTTTTTGAGCGCGCTGAAAAGGCATTGGGATTGCCTGAAAAATCTCTTAAAATTGGCATTATGGATGAAGAGCGACGAACTTCTGCCAATTTGAAAAATTGCATTGAAAAAGCCAAAGACCGTACTATCTTTATTAATACTGGTTTTATGGACAGAACAGGCGATGAAATTCATACCGCAATGCTTGCAGGCGCCTTTGTTAAAAAAGGCGATATTAAAGCTCAAACGTGGTTTGATGCGTATGAAGAGCGAAATGTTGCTATTGGCTTGCAAGCAGGACTACGTGGTAAGGCTCAAATTGGTAAGGGTATGTGGCCAAAACCTGATGAGTTGGCGCAAATGTATAGCACAAAAATTGAACATCCTCAAGCAGGTGCCAGTTGTGCTTGGGTACCTTCACCTTCAGGAGCGGTGATTCATGCGATTCATTACCATCAGTGTAATGTTGCTCGTCGTCAAGATGAACTGCGTCAAATTGCCCCTCCTGATTTGGATAAACTGCTAACCATTCCTTTGGCAAATGATACAGGCTGGAGTGAAGAAGAAAAAATTCGTGAGCTTGAGAATAACTGTCAGGGCATTTTAGGATATGTGGTGCGTTGGGTGGATTTGGGTGTTGGTTGTTCAAAAGTGCCTGATATTAATAACGTTGGTTTGATGGAAGACCGTGCTACGTTACGCATCTCAAGTCAGCACATCGCTAACTGGTTGTGTCATGGTATTGTTACTAAAGACCAAGTTTGGGAAGTGTTAAAACGCATGGCAAAAGTGGTGGATGAGCAAAATGCATCTGACCCAAATTACCGTCCAATGGCAGATGATTTTGAAAACAACATTGCCTTTCATGCGGCAGCCGATTTGATTTTTAAAGGTCAAACTCAGCCATCTGGTTATACTGAGCCGCTGCTACATAAAGCACGTTTAAAATTAAAAGGTTATCAAGGCGATTGATGTACTTTAATTGCAATAACACCAAAACCCCAAAATAAGATTTTGGGGTTTTTTAGGTTGAAGTTTGTTTTAATGAATAATAAAGTTTTGATGAAAAATAAACTGTCTTTATAATTATATAATTATGTTGATAAATTGGACTGCTGGGCTAAAACAAAAAGCCCCGCCATTGCCACAATGCCAGCAGTTTCGGTGCGTAAAACTCGTTCGCCAATTGCCCAAGCTAAAAACCCATTTTGTTGGGCAAGATTGAGTTCATCGGTGCAAAAACCACCTTCAGGACCTACGACAATACTGATTTTTTGGGGTAGGGGAAGTTTGGGGTGAAAAGCGGTATGATTGGATGGTAATGTCATGATAAGTTTTAAATCATCTTGACAGTGTTGGATAAATTCATCAAACGTTACAGGCGACATAATTTTAGGTATGATGTTAAGTCCACACTGTTCACAAGCACTGATGGCAACGTTTTGCCAATGAGTTTGTTTTTTAGTATCGCGCTCATAACGCAGCCTTTCGGAGCGTTCACTGATAATTGGATAAACGCATGATACGCCCATTTCACAGGCTTTTTGTATGGTGTAATCCATACGTTCGCCTTTACTGATGGCTTGGGCTAGGGTGATTTTTTGGTGTGGGGTGCGATTATTTGAACAAAATTCACCAATTATTACTTCGGCGGTTTTTTTATTAATCTGTGTTAATGTGGCGGTAAATTCACCACCTTGACCATTAAATAAAACCGCCTTATCACCAATTTTGGCGCGCAAAACTTTTACCCAATGATGATAAACCGTATCAGGAAGAGTTAGGTTGTTATCGGTGTTTAAAACGGCATCAACAAAAAATCTCATAAAATATTACTCATTTGCATTTTGGTTGTTTGTCTAGCGGTCAAAATAAATCAGACAAATCAGGTTTTTGTTTACCAACCGTAACAATGATAAACTCATCGGGGCGAATCTGGCTTTTTAGAGCATGATTGACGCTTGCAACAGTAACATTATCCAATCTTGATAAAAATCCTGATACATAGCTGTCGGGCAGATTTTCTTTATTTAGATAAGTTGCCATATTGTGAATGGCAAGATTGTTAGATAAAGTCATTGGGTAGGCGTGGCGTAGGCTGGTCGTGGCTAAACGTAATTCGTTTTCGCTAATTCCAGTTTCTAGGGTGTCTTTGACAATTTTTAGGGTTTTTTCAATGGCTTCTTTGGCTTTATCTGTGGTGGTAGAAAAACGAATGCGATAAATGCCATTTTGGGCATATGTAATCATAGAACCTGTAATGCCATAGGTATAACCGCCTTGTTTTCTAATAGCGGTCATTAAGCGAGCGTTAAAATCGCCACCTGCCAAAACTTTATTACCCAAACGAAAATTAAGTTCTTGTTCAATCTCTTTGGCAGTTTTGGCATCTTTTGCGCCCAGATGACCTATTATGATGACGGTTTGGGGGCTGTCATAATCAACGTGTATATGAGTAGGTTTAGGTTTTTTAGGGGCGGGAGTTAAAGTCGCTTTATTGCCATTTGGTAAGACCATAGATAATTGTTCAGCTATTTGTCGTGCTTTTTGTTCACTTAAATCGCCTGTGATGCTGATGTAGGCATTTTGAGCAACAAGGTATTTTTGGTGATAATGTTTTAAATCATCTGCGCTAATGTTGGCAACACTGCTTTGTGTGCCGATGGTGTCTTTGGCATAGGGATGTGTGCCATAAATAGCATTTAAAAAAGTTGTGGTTGCTAAATAATCAGCACTTTGTTCAGAAAGTTTTAAGCCAATCAAGGTGGTTTCTTTAGCGCGTTTGACAGTGTCTTTATCAAATAAGGGATTGGCAATCATATTGGTAAAGAGCGATAAGGCGGGCAAAAGTTCATCATCACCTGCCAAACTTCTAAAAATATAAGCAAAACTATCTTGATTGACATTTGCGCCTAATGTTACCCCAAGTCGTTCTGCTTGCCAGCTAAATGCATCTTCATTTAAATTTTTAGTGCCTTTGGTCATCAGATTTGCTGTCATATTAGCAATACCAAAACCATCTTTTTTTAACTCACTATCTTTACTACTTCCACCATCAAATAAAATACTGATATCCACGATTGGCAGTTCATGTACAGCTGTAAAAATCACAGGTACACCGTTTGTTGTGGTAAAACGCTGCATTTTTGGAATGTTTAAATTAAGTGGTTTGTCTTTTTTTAAACTATCAAGCTTGGGCAAATTTTGTGCATTAAATTCGGTATCGGTTGCTATTTGTACACTGGAAAAAGATAACGTTGGTGAACAAAGCAAAAAGATGGCAGTGATGATGGGTGTTAAAAATAAACGTTTAAAAAACATAACATTCCTTAGGGGTGATTGGCAGGCTTGGCTGAATTTGGCAGAATATAAATACTGTATAATTTTTGTTCATTAAGATATTTTTTGCCAACCGTTTTTATATCATTTGCAGTTAATTTGCCAATTTTTTCCAAACGGATTTGATTTTGATGAAAGGGCAGGTCTAAATAATGCAGTCTACCCAATGTTTGAGCTTGGCTTGCGATATTATCTGCTTCCATAACGTCTGATACTTTGATGGCAATAGGCAGGCGGGTTAGTTCATCATCATGAATGTCACCAGTCAAAATATTGTGAATTTCATGCAAAATTGCTGTTTTAACCATATCAGGGTTGACACCATCTTTGGGCGTGGCGCTGATAATAAAATAGCCATCACCATATTGCAAATCGTCATAAGAAACACCAATAGAGCTGATGTATTTGCCCTTACGGATGAGATTATTTTCAAAACGTGCTGACATACCACCATCAAAAACATCGGCTAATAACGACAAAGCGTAACTATCCTGAGCATTATTTGGGCTTTTTAGAGTTGGCACTTGCCAAGCCAACACAATGTTTGGCACCGTAACTTCTTCATAAATATCCAAATGTTTTGGGGTGCTTGGAGCGGTTAATGTCAAATCAGGTTTAGTTTTGTCAATAGTTTGATGTTTGATTTGACCAAAATAACGTTTCACAGCCAATAGCGCTTCATTGGTATCAACATCACCAACAATAACTACGGTAGCATTATTAGGAGCGTACCAGCGTTGATACCAGTTTTGTAAATCGCGTTTGTTTAAATTTAAAATATCTTGCCGACTGCCAATGACGGGGTTGGCTCTGGGATTTTTGCCGTATAAAAATGCTAAAATTTTTTCAAAAGCACGAGCGTTGGGATTGCTATCGGTTCGGCTTTGGCGTTCTTCTAAAATAACATTGCGTTCACTTTGAATTTTATCATCATCAAAAATGATATTTTTCATGCGATTAGCTTCAAGTTCTAAAGCCATTTCAAAGCGATTAGCGGGTAAAATTTCGTGATAAACGGTAACATCTTGGTTGGTATAGGCATTGTTATTACCGCCATAATAGCTGATTAATTGACTAAATTCATCGCCCGATACTTTTGGGGTGTCTTTAAACATCAAGTGTTCTAAAAAATGTGAAAGCCCACCTTTTCCAATGGGTTCTTTGTTTGAACCAACATCGTACCAAACTTGAGTCATGACGATTGGTGCGCGATGGTCTTCTTTGATGATGACGGTTAAACCATTATCTAAAGTGCGTTTTTGGGTATTTTGATTTAAGGTAAAATCAGTGTGTGTCAAAAAGGTAGAATCAGCCGATGTGTTATTTTGAGCTGTGAGGGTTTGACAGGCGTTTAAATGGATTGCAAGCAGGGCTGATAAAGTAAGCTTTAAATAAATAAAAGGTCTTTTCATAGGTGGAAAAAAGATACAAGATAGCAAAAAGATAAAAGTGCTCATTATAAGGCAAAATTACAACAAGCGTGTTAAAATAGTAAAATTTTAACAAAATTAAAAAGGCATATTATGAGTGAAAATGAAAAAGGTGGCTGGTTTGCACGCATGAAACAAGGACTGTCTAAGTCCAGTAAAAGCCTAACAGAAGGTTTGATGAATGTTTTGGTTGGAGGTAAAGAAATCGATGATGAACTGCTTGAAGAAGTAGAAGACCAATTATTGGTCGCCGATATTGGTGTGGATGCAACCAATCGCATTATTAAAAATTTAACTGAAGCTACTGCGCGTGGAGATTTGATTTATTCACATGCTTTGTATAAAGCGTTAAAAAAAGAATTGGTGGATATTTTAGAACCAAAAGTCGTGCCATTGACCATTGATACAGAAAAAAAACCATTTGTCATTTTGATGGTTGGGGTAAACGGTGTTGGCAAAACCACAACCATTGGTAAACTTGCTAAACGTTTGCAAAAAGAAGGAAAATCGGTGATGTTGGCAGCCGGCGATACCTTTCGGGCGGCAGCAACTGAACAATTGCAAATTTGGGGTGAACGCAATAACATTCCAGTAGTTGCTCAAGGTAATGGTGCTGACAGTGCGTCTGTCATTTTTGATGCAATGCAATCTGCCAAAGCCAAAGGCATTGATGTGTTGATTGCAGATACTGCCGGGCGCTTGCAAAACAAAACTTATTTAATGAATGAGCTTGAAAAAGTAGTGCGTGTGATGAAAAAAGCCGACCCTACAGCGCCACATGAATGTATGATTGTCCTAGATGCAGGTACAGGTCAAAACGCCATCAATCAAGTGCAAATCTTTAGTGAGGCAACTCCGCTTTCAGGTATCAGCATTACCAAGCTTGATGGCACAGCCAAAGGCGGTGTGGTGTTTAATGTTGCGCAAAATACCAACATCCCCATTCGTTATATTGGTGTGGGTGAAGGCATTGATGATTTACAGCCCTTTAATCCTAAAGAATTTGTAGATGCTTTATTTACTGAAGAAAAATAGGAATTAAAAAAACATCTAAAAGATTGCATGATTTATTCAGCGATTTATTATTAACCAAGTAATGACACAAAGGTGTTTAAAATGATAATTCCAATGATTATTTCTGGCGGTCAAACTGGTGTGGATAGAGGTGCCTTAGATGGCGCTTTAAATAAAGGCGCATTGTGTGGCGGCTGTTGCCCAAAGGATAGACGAGCGGAAGACGGTGTGATAGATGATAAGTATCCACTTGTGCCTTTATTAAAAGCAGGCTACCGTGAGCGTACCCGTCAAAATGTAATAGATAGTGATGCCACGATTATTATTTATCATAGCCAAATCGCGCCTAAAAGTGGCACAGAATTAACTCTAAAAACCTGCATCAGCAAAAACAAACCTTATCTTTTGATTGATATGAATGTTTTTGATGTAAAATTATCTGTTAGCTATTTATTGCAGTTTATTCAGCAATATCATATCCAAAAATTAAATTTTGCTGGACCCAGAGAGTCTGGTGTGTCAGGCATACAACAATTTACACAAAAGATGGTTGAATGTTTGATTGATGATATTCAATCATTAAACCAATGAACACAATGATTAAAGTGGTAAAATAGCATGATTAGCACTCAATACACTCCCCCTAATGGTCTGCCTGCTATCAGTCTTACGGTTAAAGAAGGAAAATTGTTGCTTTTAGATTGGTATAATGACAAAACAGCGAAATTATTTGACCAGATTAATCAAAACAGTGCATTTATTGAGCCGTCCAATCTTAATCCTGACAACTTTGACCAGAAAATTGCTCAGCAAACCATAAGTGAGCTGACTGAATATTTTTTGGGCAAAAGACAAACATTTGATGTGCCATTGGATTTATCACATGGTACTGATTTTCAGATTAAAGTTTGGCAAACACTGTGTCAAATTCCTTACGGTACCACCATTAGTTACAAACAACTTGCTGAAAAAATAGGTAAGCCTACTGCTTTTCGTGCTTGTGCAAATGCCAATGGTAAAAACTGGATTTCTTTAATCGTGCCGTGCCATAGGGTTATTGCCGCTGATGGCACGCTTGGTGGATATACAGGCGGGCTTGCAATTAAAAAAACATTGCTGGAGCTTGAAAAATTGCATAAATAAACCAGTGCATTAATTTTTATTAGCTAAATTGTCGTTGTCTTAACATTTCATAAAAACACACAGACCCAGCCACAGCAACGTTTAGGCTTTCTTGTCCATTTGGTTGGGGCAGGGTTACCAGATTTGATTTTTGTAAAAAATCCCGACAAACGCCTTGCCCTTCATGACCCAAAACCCAAGCAATTTTTTTAGTTAAATTATAATCATAAATTGTTTTTTGGGTGTGGGAACTGGTAGCAAACAGAGGAATTTTTACTGCTTGCAGAATTTCGTCAACGCTAATTTGTTCAAAAATTTGCAGAGAAAATTGGGCACCCATACCAGCTCTTAGGCATTTTGGCGACCAAAGATAAGCAGTGTTTGGCGTACTAATAATTGTATTGATACCAATGGCGCTGGCAGTGCGAAGCAGTGTGCCGATATTGCCAGCATCTTGCAGTCCATCTAATATCAAGCAATCTTGGTTGATATCACCAAACTTTGGTACGCTTATTGGAATCACTGCCATCACATCCACGCCATCACCAAGTGTGCGAATGTTTTTGTATAAAGATTCGCTAACAATGAGAATTTTTTTGTTATCAATTTTGGTGAGTAAATCCATAACTTCGTGATGATATTGTGATTTTTCGCTTACAATCACCAAATCCACCAAAAGTTTTTGTTTAAGATAGGTGTCTAGTAAATGCACACCTTCAATCACAGTTTGCAAAGATTTTTTGCGACTACGATGACTGGTCAGTAGATTCTGAACGTGTTTAATGGTTTTATTATCTTTGGATGTGATGATTGTGTGCATGATACGTCCAATATAGATTGCTCAATTATCGGTCGGTATTTAAAGCTGTGCCATCAGCAACAACCCCAGCTTGTTTATGAAGTGTAGCAACATAGTCTACCTCTTCTATTGCTCCAAGTACAACGGGTACACGCTGATGAATGTGTACAGGCGTGATGTCCATAATGCGAGCCACACCATCGGTGGCAGCACCACCTGCTTGTTCAATTACAAAACTCATTGGGTTGGCTTCATACATTAAGCGAAGTTTGCCAGCCTTCCCCGGAATTTTAGTATCAAATGGATACATAAATACACCGCCACGAATCAAAATGCGATGTACATCGGCAATCATTGCTGCTACCCAGCGTGTATTATAATCTTTTTTTCGTACACCCAAATCGCCTTCTACCAATTCGCGGATATACTGTTTTATTGGGGCTAGCCAATAACGTTCATTAGAAGCATTGATGGCGTATTCAGCAGTTTCGCGACTAATTTTGACGTTGTCGTTGATAAGTAAGTAAGTTTGACTAACAGGGTCAAAACTAAACATCACCACACCTTTGCCAAGTGTCAAAGTCAGCATGGTACTGGTTCCATAAATAAAGTAACCAGCTGCCAGCTGATGATTGCCTGCTTGTAAAAAATCAGCTTGTGTTACATTTTGTCCTACTGCTTGATGGGGTAGAATAGAAAAAATCGTCCCAACGGTCATATTAATATCAATATTACTTGAGCCGTCCAATGGGTCAAATAATACCAGCATTGAGCCATCGGCATTGGCAGGATTGATGTCCTCTAATTCTTCAGAAGCAACCCCTGCGCAGTTTGGATTGCCAATCAAAGCAGATAGCAACAAGTCATTTGAAATTAAATCCAATTTTTTTTGGGCTTCGCCTTGAACGTTTTCTTTGCCAACTTCTCCTAAAATATCCGCCAAAGCACCTTTGTCCAAAAGCCGGCTGATGGAAACACTTGCGGTGGCAAGGGTGGTAATAATACTAGCAAGTTCAGGTGTGGCATGAGTTTGCAGATATTGAGCCAGTGTTATCATAAAAGTCCTTATTTTAAAAATAGTAAAAAAATTTACATGATTTTTACTTTTTAGTTGGTCATAAATACGCTAAACTATAGCGTGGATTTGAGTAATTTTATCAAATTTGCACTATAAATAACAGTCCACGCTTATCCTTTAAGGGGTGTATTATGCCAAAAAATCATATCAAAGAACGTCTTAATCAAACTTTAGGTCGCCCAGAGCTTACCTGTGATGGCGGAATTTGTCATTTTTTGGGAGTAGAAGGTTTAAGTCGCATTCAGTTGGAAAACATCATTCAAAAAGCTATGGGTTATTTTGATAATACCGGCAGATTAACCAATACTACTGAACTTGCGGGAAAAACGGTGATGAATCTATTTTTTGAAAATTCTACCCGCACTCGCACCACTTTTGAGGCTGCCCAAAAACGCCTTGGCGCAAATGTACTTAATTTAGATATTGCACGCTCAAGTACCAATAAAGGTGAAACCTTACGCGATACGCTTTGGAATTTAGAGGCGATGAGCGCAGATATGTTTGTCGTACGCCATTTTGCCAGTGGTGCAGCGCATTTTATGGCAACAGAAGTCACTCCAAATGTTGCCATTATTAATGCAGGCGATGGCTGGCATGCTCACCCAACTCAAGCGATGTTGGATATGCTCACCATTTATCGTGAAGCTCCAAAACCTTTTGATGAGTTATCAGTGGCAATCATTGGCGATATTAAACACAGCCGAGTGGCGCGTTCGGATATCAGTGCTTTGCAAACTTTAGGTGTTAAAGACATTCGAGTGATTGCACCAAAAACTTTACTGCCCAAAGGCATTAGTCGTTATGGAGTTAGTGTATTTGAAAATATTGACAAAGGCGTGGCGGATGTGGATGTAATTATTGGGCTTCGCATTCAAAACGAGCGCATTGGCTCTCCGCTTTTGCCATCTACCAGTGAGTATTTTAAAATGTATGGCATCACTGAAAATCGCTTAAAACTTGCCAAGCCAAATGCTTTGGTTATGCATCCAGGTCCAATGAATCGTGGTGTTGAGATTGCCTCAGGTGTAGCGGATGGTAAACAGTCAGTCATTTTAAAGCAGGTTAATAATGGCATTGCAGTACGTATGGCGGTTATGGCAATGGCAATAAAAGGACAAGAACAGAAAAATGGTTTATTGTAACCATAAATAGCCATTGTTAAACGATGAATACAAGCTTTAGATTTAGGAAAACTTATGCAAAATTTACTACCAAAAGACTGGCAATTTGATAAAACCGTTCTGAATGATTTAGCCAGTCAAGGCTTAGACACAAAAGACATGTGGCTGATTCCACCGATTGTGGATTTATGTGCAAGACTTCGTGAACCTGGCTATCAGTCGCATGGCACGCTTGCCAGTGAAGGGCGAGCGGCTTATGAAAATGGCATTTTGCATGTGGTTTTGCCGCCTGATACCAACCCAGTTTTGGAAAATGGTTCGCTACTCAAAGGACTTCGCGAAAAGGCGTATGCTGATGGCAAAATCCATTTACATATTTTAGGCGCTCTGACGGCAGGATTGGATGGCGAAAAACCTGCTAATCTTGCCGGGTTAAAACAGGGCGGAGCAATTGCTGTGACCAATGCCAGTAAAGGTTTTCAAAATGATTTGGTAATGCTTCGCACATTAGAATATGCTGCTACCTTTGGGTTAAAGGTGTTTTTTTATCCCAATGAACCCAGTCTTTTGGCAGGAGGCGTAGCTCATGATGGCTATATTGCATCATTTCACGGGCTACAAGGCATTCCATGGCTGACAGAAACCATTGCTTTATCCAAGCAAATTTTAATGGTGGAAGAAACGGGCATTCATGCTCATTTTAGTCAAATCAGCTGCCGAACCTCAGTTGAGCTAATTCGTTGGGCAAAATCCCGTAAATTGCCTATCACATGTGATGTTGCTATGCATCAGCTTCATTTAACTGATGACGATATAGAAGGTTATAATGTCAATGCTTATGTGCTGCCGCCTCTTCGTTCAAACACAGACCAAAAAGCACTGATTGCAGGTTTGCAAGATGGCACGATTGATGCGATTTGTAGCCATCATGAACCATTATCATCAAGCGCCAAACAAGCGCCATTTGCTGAAAGCACACCTGGCATTAGTAACTTTGATACTTTTGTGGCATTGGGATGTAAACTGGTTCACGATGGTGTTTTAACGGTTGAACAATTGATTGAAAAAATCTGCCTAAACCCTGCTAAGATTGCAGGTATTGACAATTACGCCCAAATTGGAGGCGCGGTGCTGATTGACCCAAAACAAAGTTGGCTTGTTGATAGTCAATCGCTACTTTCTCAAGGTAAAAACACGCCATTTATGGGTAGACAACTGACAGGCAAAACTATTAAAGTATTTTTTGAGTAAATCTTATCAGATAAATTAAAAACATTGTCAATCTTGATTTGATTTATCTTGATGCAATTGGTCTCTAACCGTCATTAAAGCAAATCCTAGTAAATTTAATCCCTGCCAATGGTGGGGATTATGAATATTGGGATTATCTTTTGCCATACCAATTCCCCAAATTCTATCTACAGGACTTGCTTCTACCAAAATGCGATTGTCTGTATTCAGTAAATAGGCTTTTAAGTCTGGATTTTGACTAAATTTTGCAAAATTACCAGCAGTTACAATGTCAAAACGATGTTTTTGCCAACGACCATCGTCAAAATTTTGAATTTTTCGCCCCAAATCTTTAGCTTGTTTGGGGTGTTTGCTCATTAAGATTTTGGTAAATATTTTATCATCATCAAATAACTTGGCTTTTTGTGCCATCATATAATGTTCAGCGGTTGGGTGTAAAATACCATCCACAGTAAAATTGGCAGGCCACCACTGGCTAAAACAGCTAACGTCAAGTTTTTGTGTATGTTTTGGAGTATGTCCCCAAAAATAAATGTATTTTAAGTTTTCACCATTTTTATGTTTATTTTTTAACCAATCTAAATCGTAAGTCATCACAATCATCCATAAATAAAACACCCAAAAATCCAAAAACTTTTGGGCGGTAAGTAAATGTCTATTAATTTTTTAGGTTAGTCCACTAGCAAGCCATCAAGTCGCATTACGGTATGTAAATCCTTATCACCACGTCCAGAAACATTGATGATAATGGATTGGTCTTTGGTCATGGTTTTGGCAAGTTTTAGACCATAAGCCACAGCGTGAGAGCTTTCTAGTGCAGGAATGATGCCTTCGGTGCGTGTCAGAGTACGAAAGGCGTCTAACGCTTCATCATCATTGATAACGGCATATTCTACTCGTTTCATATCTTTTAAAAAACTGTGTTCAGGACCAACGCCGGGGTAATCAAGCCCTGCTGAGATACTGTGAGTTTCTAAAATTTGCCCTTCGTCATCTGCCATCAAATAAGTGCGATTGCCATGCAGTACGCCAATTTTTCCGGCATTGAGCGGAGCGGAGTGTTTGCCGGTATCAATGCCAAGGCCGCCAGCTTCTACACCATACATAGCAACATCTTTATCGTTTAAAAATTCATAAAAAAGCCCCATGGCATTTGAGCCGCCACCAACACAGGCCACTAAAACATCAGGAAGTTTGTCTTCTTTTTCAAGGTGCTGCAGGCGAGCTTCACGACCAATAATCGCCTGAAAATCACGCACAAGCTGCGGATAAGGATGTGGGCCTGCTACAGTACCAATGACGTAATAGGTATCATCAACATTTGTAACCCAGTCTCGCATGGCTTCGTTCATTGCATCTTTTAGAGTGCGCGAACCTGAAGTAACAGGTACAACGGTGGCTCCAAGTAGCTGCATGCGATAAACATTCATTTTTTGACGCTCAACGTCATCAGCGCCCATATACACCACACATTCCAATCCCAGTCGTGCGGCGATGGTTGCTGTGGCGACGCCATGCTGACCCGCTCCTGTTTCAGCAATGACGCGTTTTTTGCCAACAATTTTTGCCAATAGTGCCTGTCCGATGGTGTTATTGACCTTGTGAGCGCCTGTATGGTTTAAATCTTCTCGTTTTAGATAAATCTTGGCACCACCTGTTTCTTGTGTTAAACGTTGGGCAAAATATAATGGCGTGGGTCTACCAACATAATTTACTAAATCATGATGATATTCTTCCCAAAATTGAGGGTTGCTTTTAACTTGATTGTAAATTTTTTCGAGTTCTTCAATGGCTGCCATCAGCGTTTCAGATACAAAACGCCCACCATGTACACCAAAATGACCCGATGAGTCAGGAAATTGTGTAAAATCAGTCATAAAAAATCCTGTGATTATCCTGTGATTAATGCCTTATAAATTTTTAGTTACGCTAAGCCCTGCAAAGGTTTGAGCGGTTGGCATGACTTCTAAACGATTGATGTTGATGTGTTTGGGTTGATTGATAAGCCAAAGCACCATATTACTAATGTCTTGAGGGGTGATATAGTTTATATCTGCGTAGGTTTGTGAGACTTTATTGGTATCGCCCTTAAAGCGTACCTGACTAAATTCAGTATCCCCACAAAGTCCAGGTTCAATGTTAGTGACTCGAACTTTTTTGCCAATGAGGTCAGCTCGTAAATTTAAACTAAACTGTTTGACAAAAGCTTTGGTTGCTCCATAGACGTTTGCCCCAAAATAGGGATAATTACCAGCGATTGAACCAATATTGATAATATAACCATCATTTTTGGCAGTCATAAAAGGCAGTACTTCGTGCGTTACTAAAGTCAGTCCCATAATGTTGGTATTTATCATCGTTTGCCAGTCAGAAAAATCGGCTTTGTCTGCCGATGACAAACCTAATGCCAATCCTGCGTTATTGATTAAGACATCAATATCACTTAAATTTACACTGTGCAGAGCCTGACGTGCGCCTTGAGTATCGCACACATCAAAACACAAGGGGGTAAAACCATCGCCAAGCTCATCTTTTAGTTCATTAAGTTTACTTTGACGTCTGCCCGTACCAATCACTTGATGACCTGCTTTGACCAAATCAATAGCAATTTGTTTGCCAAAACCTGAAGTAACACCTGTAATTAAAATGTTCATAATCCACCTGTTGTTAAGTTTTTGATAAATAAATCCATTTTGTATTCGTCTTTAACGCCTTTTTGGCTTTCAATACCACCACTAACATCAACCCCCGAGATTTTTTTGGTTAAATCAGTGTTTTGGACAACATCAGAAATGTTATCAGGTGTGAGACCACCTGCCAAATAAATGGGTAAAGGTGAATGTTTGGGGATTTTTGACCAATCAAAAACAGTGCCCGTACCGCCGAGTTTGTTGGGGTGGTAGGCGTCCAAAATCACGCCGCTAGCCCCATATTTTTTAAGCTCATCAATTTTAGTTAAAATCTCATCACTGGTTAAATCACTGTTTATTTGAATGGCTTTTATCCAGCGTTTATTAATAGCATTTGCCAACCGCTGACAATCATTGGCGCTTTCGTTGCCATGAAATTGTATCACATCAAAAGCCACTGTTTGGCTTAAAATTTTTAATTCATTTAATTCCATATTAACAACAAGAGCAACGATGGTGGTAAATGCAGGAATTTTTTTAACTAGAGTTTGGGCAATTTGTGGGGTGATATAACGCGGACTTGGTGGATAAAAAACAAACCCAATAGCAGAGACGCCAAGACGGACAGCGACTTCAATGTCTTTAGAGTGTGTCAGTCCACAAAATTTTACGGGTAAAACCATTACATAAATCCAAATAAAATTTAACTTAACATGATTTTAAAAAGAAGTCCAATTTTTTCAAAATTAAAGAATAATTTTACTTAAATATCAATATATTAAATAAATTTATCATAAAAATTTATAAAATATTAACTTTAGATTATAATTATCCATAAATGAGCGTTAAAAAACCCTTGTGTTTTTAGTACAAAGTGGTATTATCTTATTTACTTATGACCTAATGAGTTTTTTTGATAAAACTGATAATTTTATTTTAATCGCAAACAAAAGGTGTCACTATGACCATTCAGCAAGCCATTGAGAGAGTACAAAAAAATTACGCTCATCAGCCTGAGTTTATTCAGGCTGTACAGGAAGTTGCCATGAGCGTTGAAAAGGTGTATGCAGATAATCCAAAATATGAATCTTTAAAGGTATTTGAGCGTTTGTGTGAACCGGACCGCATCATTAATTTTCGGGTGAATTGGGAAGATGACCAAGGTGAAGTTCAGGTAAACCGCGGTTGGCGTGTGCAATTTAGTAACGCCATTGGACCTTATAAAGGCGGTATCCGTTTTCATCCAACGGTCAATGAGGGTGTGCTTAAGTTTTTAGGATTTGAACAAATCTTTAAAAATGCTTTGACTGGCTTGCCTATGGGTGGTGCAAAGGGCGGTTCTGATTTTGACCCCAAAGGCAAATCAGAGGCTGAAATTCGCCGTTTTTGTTATGCCTTTATGCGTGAACTGTATAAAAACATTGGTCAGGATATGGACGTTCCTGCAGGTGATATTGGCGTAGGCGGCCGTGAAGTTAATTATATGTTTGCCATGTACAAAAACCTAACCCGTCAGTTTGAAGGAGTTTTAACAGGTAAAGGCGTGGGGCATGGCGGTAGCTTGATTCGTACTGAAGCTACAGGTTATGGGCTTGTGTACTTTTTGGATAGTATGTTAAAAACTCAAAATGATACATTACAAGGTAAAACTGTGCTGGTATCAGGCGCAGGTAACGTAGCTCAATACGCCGCTGAAAAAGCCATGCAGCTTGGTGGAAAGGTGATTACATTTTCAGATTCTAAAGGTACTTTGGTGGACAAAGCAGGGTTTACCCAAGAAAAAATTGATTGGGTTAAAGAGCATAAAGCCAATGGTTTTGCCTTAAAAGACTATGTTGAAAAATTTGGTGGTGAATGGCTAGAAGGTCAAAAACCTTGGCAGTTTGAAGCCGAAGTTGCTTTACCTTGCGCCACCCAAAACGAAGTGGATGAAGACAATGCCAAAGCATTGGTAAAATTGGGCGTCAAATACGTTGCTGAAGGGGCAAATATGCCACTGACCGCCCAAGCAATTGATGTAGTGCGTGATGCAGGCATTACTTACGCTCCTGGTAAAGCTGCCAATGCAGGCGGGGTTGCCGTGTCTGGTCTTGAGATGAGTCAAAACTCAGTGCGTCAGTACAAAACATTTGAAGAACTTGACGTGCAATTACAACAAATCATGAAAAACATCCATGATAATGCGTTGGCAGCTGCTCAAAAATATGGCACAACAAAGGGCGCAGTGGATTATATGACAGGTGCTAACGTTGCAGGGTTTGCTCAAGTTGCAAATGCTTTGGTTGCTTATGGCATTTTGTAATTTGTATTACATGTCTGATTAGTTTGCAAGTCGTTATTAAACACCAATTTTTTTAATTGGTGTTTTTATTTGGATTTGTCAAACAATAAAAAATTTGTTATAATTTTAATTCTGTGTATTTTTAACAGACTAGATGACACACACAAACCCATAAAGTTAGCAGGGTGTTTGGCTAATTTAAGATTGGCTGGATTTGTTAATTGGTTTGTGGAGGCATAACCCAAAATTTTAAGGACTTTTTTTATGTCAAACCCTACTCAAGTTGCAATGCGTGATTTGCTTGAAGCCGGTGCTCATTTTGGACACCAAACTCGTTTTTGGAATCCAAAAATGAACCAATACATTTTTGGTGCTCGTAACGGCATTCATATTATCAACCTTGAACACACCGTAAAACAATTTAGTGAAGCCCTAAACTTTGCAAACAAAGAAGCTGCTAACAACAATAAGATTTTATTTGTCGGTACAAAACGCGCGGCAAGTGCCGTGATTCGTGAACAAGCTACTCGCGCTGGCATGCCTTATATTGACCATCGTTGGCTTGGCGGTACTTTGACCAACTGGAAAACCATTCGTCAATCAATCACTCGTTTGCGTGAGCTTGAAAAACAAGCTGAAGATGGCACTTTTGCTAAATTAACTAAGCGCGAAGCTCTTGAACGCACTCGCGATATGCAAAAATTAGAGCGCGCCTTGGGTGGTATTAAGGACATGGGCGGATTGCCAGATGCGTTATTTGTAATTGACGTTGACCACGAAGCTATTGCCATCAAAGAAGCCAAAAACTTAGGCATCAAAGTAATTGGTGTGGTTGATACTAACTCAAATCCTGACAATGTAGATTATGTAATTGCTGCCAATGATGACGCTATTCGCGCTATTAGCCTATATGCTACCGCTATGGCAGATGCTATCATTGCAGGTAAAGAGTATGCCAAAACTCAAGGTAAAGCTCAAAATCAAGAAACAACTGAGCAAGCTGCCGCCGAATAATTTGGCAAATTAATCAATAAATGAAGGGCGTGCAGTATCAAATAAAGATGCTTCGCGCCTTTTAATTTTAAAATAAATTTTAATTTAAAAATCAAGAATTAAGGTTAAATTATGACTCAAGTTTCAGCCAAATTGGTAAAAGAATTAAGAGACCGTACAGGTCTTGGTATGATGGAATGCAAAAAAGCATTAGAAGAAGCTAGTGGTGATATTGAGCTTGCCATTGACAATCTGCGCAAATCAGGTCAAGCAAAAGCTGCTAAAAAAGCGGGTAATATTGCAGCTGATGGCGCAATCATCATTGCCCAAACTGCTGGTAAAGCCTTGCTTTTAGAAGTAAACTGTCAAACCGATTTTGTTGCTAAAGATGAAAACTTTACCGCCTTTGCTAACAAAGTTGCGCAAATTGCTTTGGACAACAACACAACTGACGTTGCTGCTTTATCTGCTCTTAACTATGAAGATGGTGTATCAGTTGAAGAAGCCCGTGTTGCTTTGGTACAAAAAATCGGTGAAAATATCCAAATTCGTCGCGCTGAAATTATTGAAGGAGCGACACTTGCCACTTACAGACACGGCATCCGTATTGGTGTGGTGGTATCTTATGAAGGTGGAAACGAAGAAGTAGGCAAAGCGGTCGCGATGCAAGTTGCGGCATTTAACCCAATTTCAGTTAATGAAGACAGTGTGCCTGCTGATGTTTTAGCGCGTGAAAAAGATATTATTGAAGTTAAAGCTAAAGAATCAGGGAAACCTGCAGACGTTATGGAAAAAATGATTACTGGTGGTTTGCAAAAGTATCTAAACGAAGTTACTTTGGTTAATCAGCCTTACGTTATGAACAACGAGCAAAAAGTTGGCGACGTATTAAAAGCTGAAGGTGCAACTGTACTTGGCTTTAGACGTTTTGAAGTGGGTGAAGGCATTGAGAAAAAACAAGAAGACTTTGCTGCTGAAGTTGCTGCTGCTCAGGCTGCTGCTGCCAAATAATTAATCATTTTTAAATTATTATATCAAAGCCCAGTTTATTACTGGGTTTTGTTTCGTGTTAAAGATTTTAATATGGGCTTTAATGAGAATGGTGGTTAAATTTTACAAGAAATTTTATTCAAAAAAAGGTAAAATAATCTCAATTTTTATTTGAGAGAACAGTATGACTGCTTTTAACAAAAACACATTTATTCAACTATTATTAGATTATCAAGTATTAAAATTTGGTGAATTTACACTCAAATCTGGGCGCGTAAGTCCATATTTTTTTAACGCAGGACTGTTATCATCAGCTAAAGCTTTGGATATGCTAGCCTCAGGCTATGCAGATATTTTAGCCAAACAATTAAAAGATGCATCAAACCCAACAATTTTTGGAGCGGCATACAAAGGCATTCCATTTGTGGCGGCAACAGCTCAAACATTATGGCAAAAGCATCAAATTGATGTGGATTGGGGGTATAACCGCAAGGAAGCTAAAACGCATGGTGAAGGTGGTAATTTAGTTGGCGCCCCATTATTGGGCAAGTCGGTTTGGGTGATTGATGATGTTATGACTGCTGGTACCGCAGTGCGTGAAGTGGTTGATATTTTAGGTGGTGCAGGAGCAACATTAGCAGGGATTGTCATTGCTCTTGATAGAAAAGAGCGGGGTCAGGACACACGTTCAGCGGTTGAACAAATCAAAGAAGACCTAGGCGTGCCCGTATTTTCTTTAGTGGATATTGACGATATTATTGAGTTTTTGCGTAATAAAGGTGAGCATCAGATTTTGGAAAAAATGCGAGCTTATCGAAATGAATACGGTGTATAAAAAGGGGGTTATAATGATGTTAAAGTTTTTAATTGTGATGGATGACATTGCAACCATTAATTATAAAAAAGATACCACACTTGCGATGATGTGGGCAATTTGCGAGCGCGGACATAGCGTATCTTATTGTCAAATCCATGATTTGTGGTTAAATATGGGCGAGTTGCAGGTGGATAGTCAGTCTGTTCATGTTTTTAAAAATCCAGAAAAATTTTATGAGTTGGGTGAAAAAAGCACACAACCAGCACAAAATTTTGACGTGATTTTAATGCGTAAAGACCCACCTTTTGATATGAATTTTATTTATACCACTTATCTTTTGGACAAAGCTGCGTCTTCGGGTGTTTTAGTGGTTAATAATCCATCATCAATTCGTGATTGCAATGAGAAATTATTTGCCACTTGGTTTAGTGATGAGATGAGCCCAACCATTGTAACTGCCAAACAAGCCCATGTTCGCACATTTATTGAGCAACATCAGGATGTGATTGTTAAGCCTTTAGATGGTATGGGCGGTATGGGTATTTTCCGTTTAACAGCGGACAATCCCAATATCGGTTCAACGCTTGAAATGCTTACCCAGCAAGAAAGTTTACCAATTATGGCACAAAAATATTTGCCTCAAATCAAAGATGGTGATAAGCGTGTATTGATTGTTGGTGGTGAAGTTGTGCCTTATTGCTTGGCAAGAATTCCAAAAGCTGGTGAAACAAGAGGAAATTTGGCAGCAGGTGGTCGCGGTGTTGCCATGGCTTTGACCGAAGAAGAAATGGCAGTTGCTAAAAAAGTTGCGCCTGTTTTAATGCAAAAAGGCTTATATTTTGTGGGTCTGGATTTAATTGGGGCAAAAATCACAGAAATTAATGTAACCAGTCCAACATGTGTGCGTGAGATTGATGAGCAGTGTGGTACAACGATTGCCACTGATTTTATCGTGTTCATTGAAAATAAGTTAAATAAGGGCAGCAAATGACAAAAAATGTGTTAATGATGGCAGCAGGAACGGGCGGTCATGTATTTCCTGCTTTGGCGGTTGCTGATGAATTACAAAAGCGCGGTGCAACCATTCATTGGTTGGGGACACCAACGGGCATGGAAAATGAATTGGTGGCAAAGCATGGCTATCAGTTTCACGCCATTGATATGCAAGGGCTTCGCGGCAAGGGCTTATTGCGTATGATTAAATTGCCATTTATGTTGTTAAAAACGGTACTGAAAGCAAAAAATATCATTAAAGAAAATGACATTGCTGTTAGTGTTGGCTTTGGTGGCTATGTTACCGCGCCTGGTGGTTTGGCAACTAAATTAAGCAAAAAACCATTGATTATTCATGAACAAAACGCCATAGGTGGTATGAGTAATCGCAATTTGGCGCGTTATGCAGATAGGGTGCTCCAGGCTTTCCCGGGTGTATTTGATGGCATGGCAAGCACTCTAAAAAGTCCACCTATGACGGTGGGTAATCCTGTGCGTGGTAATATTACTGGCATTGCTCAACCAAGTTTGCGATACAATTTAAATGACCAAACCCCATTAAAAGTTTTGGTGGTAGGAGGTTCGCTTGGAGCAGCAGCCATCAATAAAGCAGTGGTTGAACTGTTAAAAATAAGTGATTTTCCCCTATCGGTACGCCACCAATGTGGTAAAGCTAATCATCAAGAAATGCTGGTTGCTTACTCTCAAGCAAATATTAATACCAGTTTACATACTTTAGAATTATTGCCATTCATTGATGATATGGCAGCAGCTTATTCATGGGCAGATGTGGTGATATGTCGAGCTGGCGCTTTGACAGTAACCGAAATTAGTAATGCAGGTATCGCAGCAATTTTTGTGCCCCTGCCTCATGCGGTGGATGACCATCAAACTGCCAATGCCAAATCATTGACCGACCATCAAGCCGGCATTTTAATGCCTCAAAATACTTTAAATGGTGAAAGTTTGCAGAAAATTTTAAAAAGTTTAGACCGTAACACATGCTTGCAAATGGCAGAAAAAGCTCGTCAGTTAGCCATGCCTACATCCACTGAATTGGTCGCTGATGAGATTTGGAAATATTTGGTGAAATCATAAATACGCCATGTAATTACAAAAACAAATAAAGTGTGTTACAATAATTTTTTTGTCTAAAATTAGCACATTCATACGCATTCACTATTCATGAACAATAAAACTGACTATCAAAAAGAGAAAACCATGCCAAACGAATCCTTACCTAATTCTTTGAATTATATTCCAGAAATGCGACGAATCAACACCATTCATTTTGTTGGGATTGGTGGGGCTGGTATGTGTGGTATTGCTGAGGTGCTTTATAATCAAGGCTATCAAATTACAGGTTCGGATATCAAAGATAGTGCGGTTACCAAGCGATTAACATCCTTGGGTATGACCATTTTTATTGGTCATGATGCTAAAAATGTAGCAGATGCTGATGTGATTGTGGTATCCAGTGCCATTGACAAAAGTAATCCAGAAATCCAAGCGGCATTGATGGCGCGCCTGCCTGTGGTACGTCGGGCAGATATGCTGGGTGAGTTGATGCGTTATCGCCATAGCATTGCCGTTGCTGGCGCTCATGGTAAGACAACGACAACCAGTCTTTTGACGATGATGCTAACTGAAGCAGGGCTTGACCCAACCTATGTCATTGGTGGCAAATTAAATGCCTCGGGCAAAAACGCATCTTTAGGTCAATCACGCTATTTGGTAGCAGAAGCCGACGAATCCGATGCATCTTTTTTGTCGTTGCGTCCAATGGCGGCAATTGTTACCAATATTGATGAAGACCATATGGAAACTTATGGTAATGATTTTAACAAACTCAAACAAGCCTACATTCAGTTTTTGCAAAACATGCCATTTTATGGTTTAGCGGTACTGTGTGGTGATGACCCAGAACTGTCATCTATGATTGATGACATCGCTCGCCCAGTTTTGACCTTTGGATTACAAGAACACAATGATGTGCGTGCGGTGAATTTGGTGGTTGATGGTGTCAAAACCCATTTTACAGTTTTAAGAAAAGACCGCGACCCTTTGCCCTTAACGCTTAATATTCCTGGTGAACATAATGTTTATAACGCATTAGCCGCAATTACATTAGCAACCGATGAAGGCGTAAATGACGATGCGATTATCCAAGCAGTCAGCAAATTTGCAGGCGTGGGTAGGCGTTTTGAACATCAAGCTGATGTTGTGTATGATGGTGGTAATGTT
>CAKAQU010000007.1 GCA_916720335.1 uncultured Moraxella sp.
GACTGGATTTGCCGATTGCTATTGGGATTTTGGCGGCTTCAGGGCAGCTGGATGAAAAAATTTTGGCAAATTTTGAATTGGTTGGTGAACTTGCATTAAATGGTGAATTGCGTCAAATTACAGGGGCTTTAGCAATAGCCCGAGCTATCAAACAACAAAATGGTCAGACTGCATTAATCTTACCCAAAACAAGCGCTAAAGAAGCTGCCAAAGTGGTTGATGTTACTGTGTTTGGGGCAACTTCTTTACTTGACGTGTGTCAGCATCTAAAAGCGGTGGCAAATGATTTAAATCCAGAATATTTATTGCCTGTAATGATGGATGATAATAGACCAGATGCAATCACTTACCCTTTGGATTTAGCGGATGTTAAGGGGCAATTTCATGCTAGACGCGCTCTAGAAATTGCTGCTGCAGGTGGCCATTCTTTATTATTTACAGGCTCACCAGGCTGTGGAAAAACTCTAATGGCGTCAAGACTACCAAGCATTTTACCAGATTTAACAGACGATGAAGCGCTTGAAGTTGCCAGTATTTATTCTGTGGCAGGCGTCGATTATGACTATGGCGTTAGGCCATTTCGCCCTTGTCATCATACCATCAGTGCGGTGGCATTGGTTGGGGGCGGTAGCCGTCCAAAACCTGGGGAAATTTCGTTATCACATCATGGTGTATTATTTTTAGATGAGTTGCCAGAATTTGACCGAAAAGTATTGGAGGTTTTACGTCAGCCAATTGAAGCCAAAGAAATCATCATTAGCCGAGCAAATAATCAAGTTAAATTCCCTGCCAATTTTCAGCTGATAGCCGCGATGAATCCTTGCCCTTGCGGTTATCATGGCGAACCTTCTGGACGCTGCCAATGTAGACCTGAACAGATTCGCCGTTATCAGGAAAAATTATCAGGACCACTGCTTGACCGAATAGATTTACACGTTTATGTGCCAACACTGCCAATTGGTGATTTGCAAAATGCTGCCAAAGGTGAAGATTCTAAAACGGTCAGACAACGTGTTATCAATGCTAGAAAAATTCAGCTTGATAGGCGGGGTAAAGCCAACCATGAATTATCGCCGGGTGAAATTGATATCTATGCTGTTTTGGGCGATAAAGAAAAAACACTATTAACCACTGCACAAAGTCGATTAAATTTGTCTGCTCGCAGTTATCATCGAATTTTACGTGTGGCACGCACTATCAGTGATTTGGAAGCAGAAGATAAAATTAGTACCAAATCGTTAGCCGAAGCATTAAGCTATCGTGGCTAATTAATGTTATTCCAACACTGAATTTAAGTTTGTATTACAATCTCTAATATCACAGATATTTTAATAAAATGAGTAAGCTTATGACTGAAGTTTTTAATCCCAAAGCCAATTTAGTTTTTTGCCGTAAATATCAGCAAAATCTGCCTAAAATGCCCGCTCCGCCGTTTCCAAATGCCAAAGGTGAAGAGCTTTACAACAGTGTATCTGCCAAAGCGTGGAATGAATGGATTGAACTACAAACCATGTTGATTAATGAAAAACATCTCAGCATGATGGATAAAGACGCCAAAAAATTTATTGCTGAACAACGAGAACTGTTTTTGGATAACGGTGATTATGAACGTCCCGCAGGTTATAAACCTAAAGCAGAAAATTAAAAAATAAAAAGCCAATTTAATATTGGCTTTTTTTTGAGCTGTGGATTATTTGTGGGTAAATTTAGGGTCGGCAGCGGCTGTAAATAAAATATCGGTTGATGAGTTTAAAGCAGTTTCAGCAGAATCTTGGATAACACCAATAATAAAGCCTACGGCGACCACTTGCATTGCAACTTCGTTGGGTATATTAAACAAACTGCACGCTAAAGGAATGAGTAAAAGTGACCCACCTGCCACGCCAGAAGCTCCGCAAGCACTGATTGAGCCAACTACCGCCAAAAGTAGCGCCGAACCGAAACCAACCTCAATGCCTAAGGTGTGAGCTGCTGCCAGTGTCAAGACGTTGATGGTGATGGCAGCTCCTGCCATATTAATAGTTGCCCCTAAAGGAATACTGACTGAATAGGTATCTTTATTTAGACCTAATTTTTCAGCCAAGTTCATATTGACAGGGATGTTGGCAGCCGATGAACGGGTAAAAAATGCTGTAACGCCAGATTCGCGAAGACATTGCAAAACTAAAGGGTAGGGGTTTTTGCCAATTTTGATAAAAACAATCAAAGGATTGACAACAAAAGCAATAAACAGCATAGAGCCAAGCAATACACCCAAAAGTTTGCCATAACTTAATAATGCATCAAATCCTGTTTCTGCAAATGTGCTAGAAACTAAGCCTAAAATCCCAAAAGGAGCAATTGCAATAATCCATTTAACCACATTGGTGATGGCATGCGATAAATCGCTAACCACCTGTCTTGTGGTCTGTGAAGTATGACGCAGTCCAAAACCAATCAACACTGCCCAAGTCAAAATTCCCATGTAATTGGCGTTTGATAAAGCAGTGATGGGATTGGCAACTAGGTTCATTAGCAGATTAGTTAAAACTTCAGTCAAACTGGCAGGCGGCGCATTAGCAGTTTCAGCAACATTTTGAGCAGTCAAACCAATCAATTCCACAGGAACAACAAAACTGGCAATCACTGCGGTTAAAGCTGCAGCGAATGTGCCTACTAAATACAAAGTTAAAATTGGTCTGATGTATACTTGTTTGCCAATCTCATAACTAGCAATAGCAGACATAACTAAAATAAATACCAAAACAGGTGCAACTGCCTTTAATGCTCCAACAAATAAAGAACCTAAAATACCTAATTTAAGTCCAACACTTGGAATAACTCCACCAATAAAAATGCCCAAAATCAGGGCAATGATGATTAAAGGTACAATGCCTAATTTTAAATATACATTAACGATACTTTTCATAAAAATAAACCCAAAATAATTATTGTAATAAATAATTCAAAAAAAGTAATATAAGCATAACATTATTTTTACAAAATTGTTACTTTTTTAATGTGTTAAACAAGAATTATTATCATATAAAAATACATTTCCATGAAAAAACGACCGTCAATTTAATGCGGTCGTTTTGAATGAGTTGATTAAATTTGAGAAACCAAATAGCTCATCAGCATTGGTACGGGGCGACCCGTTGCTCCTTTGTTCTCACCAGAAAGCCATGCAGTGCCTGCGATATCTAAATGTGCCCATGCTTGGTTTTCTTTAATAAACTTCTGTAAGAAACAAGCTGCCGTTACCGAACCTGCTTCACGACCACCAATGTTTTGTATATCAGCAATGTTAGATTTGAGCTGGGCGTGATAACTGTCATCTAAAGGCATTTGCCACACCAAATCACCTGATGACTCGCCTGCTTGTTGTAGAGCAAATAATGTATCTTCATCATTGCTGTACAAACCAGAGCGCACGCTACCTAAAGCAATGACACACGCTCCAGTTAATGTGGCAGCATCAATGATGGTTTTAGCGTTATAGTTTTCTTGAACATAACACAATGCATCACAAAGTACCAAGCGACCTTCGGCATCGGTATTTAAAATCTCAACACTCATGCCATTCATTGCTTTGACGATGTCTCCTGGGCGGCTGGCATGACCCGATGGCATATTTTCAGCGCACGCCAATACAACTACCATATCCAAAGCAAGCTTGGCCTCACAGACGGCTTTAACCGTACCAAGCATAGCAGCTGCCCCACCCATATCAAATTTCATTTCATCCATGCCAGCAGCGGGCTTTAATGAGATGCCACCAGTATCAAAAGTGATGCCCTTTCCAACCAAAGCAATGGGGTCTTGCAGGCTGGACTTGGCTCTTTTCCCTTTGGTTTTACCTGATTTGCCAAAGTATTCTAATACAATTAATTGACCTTCATGGTCTGAACCTTGTGATACCGCTAAAAAGCAGCCCATGCCAAGTTTTGCCATGTCTTTTTCGCCAAGCACATTGACTGACAAAACATCAGCATAGTCCTTGCCTAACTGTTTGGCGATTTTGCTTAAATGCAAAGGGTTACAGATATTAGGGGCTTCGTTGGCAACATCACGAGTTAAAGATTGCCCAACAAATGTGGCTTTGGCATGTGCCAATGCCGCTTGGTAATCAGTGTCTTCTTGATTGGCAACAAAACTGATTTGACTGAGTAAATCTTTACTTGTTTTTTGGGATTTGTGAGCATCAAAACGGTAACTTGCATTTAAAAGTGCTAATACAAATTGTCCAAAATGTTTTTGACATACCCTTTGACCAAACATAATCACTGCATTTTTACTATTTTTAATGACAGGATAAACGGCTTTGGCAACTTTTTGGATGTTGTTGGGCAATTTTTGATTATCGCCAACACCAACCACACTGATAATAGGTGCATCATTTGCCAGAGCAAAATCGCTAACCACCGCGCTTAATTCACCTTTAAAATGAGCATGTTTAATAAGTTGTTTGGCGTGAGACAACTCATTGCTTTCCACAAAATCGCCTAAAATCTCACCATTTTTATCTGCAATAAATACCAAATGGCATTTATTCTTAGATTTTTGTGGGGTGTAATTTTGGACAACAGTCATTGTTGGTATGGGGTGATTTTTATAAGACATACAAGCTCCTATTTTTAAAGACAACTTTTAGACTATAAATTACTTAAGCTTAAAATTCTTTAAACTTAGTGTAGCACATCTGTAATCTTTTCCAAGTAATTTTATAACCAAAAATGCAAAATTTTTACCATTAAATTGTTAAAAACAGCCGTTTGTCTATTTCATAAAAACAACACAAAAAGTCTTGAAAAAACAAAAAATTCTCAAAAAGCGATGATTAATTTTTGCTATAATAAACTTCTTTTTTAAATTTTTTTAATTAAATAGTTATGATTTTACGCCGTTATATGATGGGTCAAGTTGCGATAACAACCCTTTTGGTGTTGGGATTTTTGACTGTCATGTTGCTTGGTGGCCGCCTAATTCGCTACTTTGGTATTGCAGCTGAAGGTGGGCTTGATGTAAGCGTTCTATTTACACTGATTGGTTATAATCTACCTTATTTTTTGGAATTGATTTTGCCATTGTCATTTTTTATTGGATTGATGCTGACGTTTGGGCGTATGTATAGCGACCATGAAATGGCGGTGCTAAACGCCAGTGGTATTAGCCATGGTAAACTGTCTTGGCTGATTTTACCATTGATTTTAGTGGCGTTTATAGCTGAGATATGGCTGACATTGTTTGGCAAACCATGGGGCGTGGCAAAGGCAACTAATATTTGGCAAGAACAGGCCGTAGTTGAACTATTTGATTTGATTCGCCCAAAACAGTTTATCAGTAGCGGTGATTACCATTTGTATGTTGGTGAAGTTGGCGAAAACAGAGACTATCTAAAAGATGTGATTGTTATTAGTATGAATGGTAAAGGTAGTTTTATCCAAAAACCTGCCAATAAAAACCCTGAAACTGGTGAAGTTTCAGATGCGAAATTAACTCAAATTGACACCAGTAAACTCCCCAAAGACTTAATTAATAGCAAAGACAACATTATTTTTGCCAAATCAGCAACCCAAGTGCCAAGTGATGATGGTACCATTCGTTTAGATTTACATGAAGGCCGTCGTTATGAGGTGGATACCAAAAGTCGTGAATACAGTCAAATAGGCTTTGGACGGTATCGAATTAGTTTGGCGGGTAAAAGTGATAAACAAGCTAAACCAATGAAAATAGAGGGCGTTTCCACATTTGAGCTGATACAAAATATCACCCAAACACCACCAAAGACCCAAGAAGATTTGCATGAGCAAAAGGCAGAACTTGGTTACCGCATCAGCCTTCCGTTTTTGATGATAGTGGCTGTACTGCTAGCAACCCCGCTTTCAGTGGTTCAACCCAGACAGGGCAGATGGTTAAAGTTAATTCCTGCAATTTTTATTTTTGTAGCCAATGTACTGATTTTAATTTCCTTAAAAGAAACCATTACCAAAGGCAAAATTGGTGTATGGATTTATCCTGTAGCGGTGTTTGGCTGTTTTGTGTTTGCTTTTTACCTAAATTATCATGATAAAGTCATGCTTAAAATTCGTTTAAACAAAACTTCAAATAACCAATTACCAAGAACGGGAGTATAAATGAATCAAGCGATTTTGCCCCGTTATGTGATGCGCTCAGCTTTTTTTGCAATGTTATTGTCTGTAATTGGGCTTTGGCTTTTGCAAATGGTTTTTGCATATCTGTCAGAACTTGAAAATTTATCTGACACTTATACATTTATTGATGCGCTTAAATTTATTTTTTACCGCTCCCCTTATTTTTTGGTGCAGTTCATTCCAACAGGCGCTTTGCTTGGTGTGGTGATTGGTCTTGGATTGCTAGCTGGCAATAGCGAGCTTGTGGTCATGCGCGCGGTAGGTGTTAGTAAATATAAAATTATTAGCTGGGCAATGATTCCTGCATTTTTATTTGTGGTGTTATCGCTTGCAGTCAATCAGTTTATTTTACCCATTACCAATCAAAAAGCTCTACAAATTAGAGACCATCATAGTCATGACATCATTTCAATCAAAGGATATTGGTCAGTAAAACAGCAAGACAATGCTACACAAATTACCTATATTGGCTATGCTGATGACAAAGGTCAGTTAGGACAAATTAAGCAGTATCGTTTAGCAGATGCTGAACTTACCCATGCGCTTAGTGCCAATGGCGGTACTTATGATAAGAAAAATCAGGATGATTATATTTGGAAGCTGCTGGATATTAACGAGATAACTATTAATAAAACTGGCGTAACCCAAAGTTATGACAATGCTCAAACGCTGGCGCTGCCTATTTCTCCAACAGATGTACATTTATTAACCAAAGATGCTGACGATTTATCTTTGACGGATTTGTACGCTCACAAACAGTTGATGACTCATCAAAAACTGCGTTCTTTGCGTCACGAATTGAGCTTTTGGCAAAAACTATTTTCACCATTTGCGGTATTATCATTGGTACTAGTGGCGTCATCGTTTGTGTTTGGTTCCTTGCGTTCTCAAGGTTTGGGACTTCGAATTGTAATGGCATTATTGACCGGACTTTTATTTAGTTATTTAACTGACTTATTAGGTTTTGTGGCACTGGCGATAAATGTTTCTCCGTTGGTTATGGCGCTTTTGCCAATTATGATTAGCGCTGGGGTTGGTGCTTGGCTATTAAAACGTCAGCCGTAATCGTAAATAAAACTGGTTTATCTTAAAAGTAATGTTTGTAAACGAATTTAAATAAAAGAGCTGTTAAATGATTTAAACATTTTGCAAAAATCAATAATGGACAATTCTTTGCAAATAAAGCGACGTAAAGGTCTTTGATTTATATCAAGCCTTATGTATTGAAACATTACCGAAAAAGACTGTAAATTACTCCTTTTTTGACGTATAATTGAAAGACTTATTATATACGCAATAAAATGATAGTAAAACTTAAGCAACAATTGGATTTGTTTTTAGTGGATTTGTTGATTTTTTGCGATATATCAAAAAAATCTTGGTAGCCAGCCATCAGGTAGCCACTTTTGCTCTTTTGGGCGATGGTCGTCTGTACTGGCGTATTTTGGTCTTAAATTAAGTATCCGCTTATGATTACCATCAAAAAAGGTCTGGATTTACCCATTTTAGGTAGTCCCAGCAATCAAATTAGCGAACATACGCCCACCCAAGTTGCCATTATCGGTTATGATTATATCGGTATGCGACCCACCATGAATGTCAAGGAAGGCGACGTGGTTACTAAAGGTCAGGTGTTGTTTGTGGATAAAAAACGTACAGGTGTAAAGTACACGGCACCAGTTAGTGGTAAAGTTGTGGCGATTAATCGTGGTGAACGCCGTGTTTTTGAGAGTTTGGTGATAGAAAAAGACACCAAAAACACCAGTGAAATTACCTTTGATGCCTACTCCAGCAGCGAACTTGCCAAATTGTCTAAACAAGTTGTCAAAAAACAACTGGTTGATTCAGGCGAATGGACGGCATTTCGTACCCGACCCTTTAGTCGCACTCCAGAAATTGATAGTACACCATCTGCAATTTTTGTAACCGCAACCGATACCAATCCTTTGGCGGTCAATCCTGATGATGTTTTAAAAACCCAGATAGACGCATTTAACGATGGTTTAGCGGTGTTGTCAGTGCTATCACCAACCACTTATGTGTGTCATGGAGCGACCACGCCTGCTAAAGCCAGCCATGTTACCAATAAAACCATCTATGAAAGTTTTGTTGGCGTACATCCAGCAGGTAATGTGGGTACTCACATTCACTTTTTGCATCCATTAGCGCGCGGCGTAACGGTATGGACAATCGGCTATCAAGATGTGATTGCCATTGGTAAATTATTTACGACAGGTAAAATTTACACCGACCGTATCATTGCTTTAGCAGGACCTGTGGTTAAAAATCCTCGCTATATTCGTACGTCTCGCGGAGCATGTCTTGCTGAACTTACCCAAAACCAGTTAGATGGCACAGACAACCGTATCATTTCAGGGTCAGTATTATCAGGACGTAAAGCGTTTGGTGTGGTTAATTATTTAGGACGTTTTCACAATCAAGTATCTGTAATTCGAGAAGGTCGTGAACGTCCTACCATGCACTTTTTTAGCTTTGGGGCAAACCGCTTCTCAATTTTACCTATCTATATTTCACAGTTTTTTAAGTCCAAAAAATACGCCTTTACAACCAGTACACACGGTTCACCGCGCGCAATGGTGCCCATTGGTACATTTGAAAAGGTAATGCCACAGGATTATTTACCCACTCAGCTTTTACGCGCCTTGATTGTTGGTGATATTATCACGGCAGTGGATTTAGGAGCTTTGGAGCTTGATGAGGAAGATTTGGCGCTGTGTACCTTTGTATCGCCTGGCAAGTATGAATTTGGCGATATTCTGCGTGATAACTTAACCCGTATTGAGCAGGAAGGCTAACCAATGAAATTTATTCACGACATTTTTGACCGTATGCATCCGTCATTTACCAAAGGCGGTAAATACGAAAAATATTATGCCGTTTTTGAGATGTTTGACACTTTTTTCCGTCAGCCATCTGCCCAAACCTACAGTGCTAGCCACGTTCGTGATGGGGTTGATTTAAAACGGATTATGATTACCGTGTGGCTTTGTGCATTTCCTGTAATGTTTTGGGGTATGTATAACGCTGGCTTTCAGGCTCTAACTTATATGCAGCATGCCAAAATCACCCCAGAGGGCTGGCGTACTGTGATTACCAGTTTAGCAGGTTATGACCCAAGCAGCATTTGGGCGTGTTTTGTTTATGGGGCAATGCAGTTTTTACCCATTTATATCGTAACTTTCGTAGTAGGGATTTTTTGGGAAATCGTCTTTGCTGTGGTTAGACGTCATGAAGTTAATGAAGGCTTTTTTGTTACATCAATTTTATTTGCTCTGACCATGCCACCAAATATTCCTTTATGGCAAGTTGCTTTAGGGATTAGTTTTGGGGTGGTCGTTGCCAAAGAATTGTTTGGTGGTACAGGTAAAAACTTCCTAAACCCAGCATTGGCAGGACGTGCGTTTTTATACTTTGCTTATCCTGCATCCATCTCAGGGGCGAGTGTGTGGACAGCCGTCGATGGTTTTAGTGGTGCAACGCCTTTAGGTCAAGCAGCAACAGGCATTACCGCTGATAAGTTTACAGACGTTTATGGTAACGCCATTACTTGGACAGATGCATTTTTAGGTAATATGCAAGGCGCCATTGGTGAAGTATCCGTTTTGGCAATTTTGATTGGCATGATTGGGCTTTTGTGGACAAAAATTGCATCTTGGCGTGTGATTAGTGGCGCTGTTATTGGTTTGGTTGCCACCTCTTTTATTTTTAATTTAATCGGCGGTTCAAATCCGATGATGAGCCTTGCTCCACATTGGCATTTGGTAATTGGTGGCTTTATGTTTGGTGCAGTATTTATGGCAACAGACCCTGTTTCAGCTGCTCACACCAATACAGGTCGCTGGTTTTATGGTTTGCTCATTGGTTTTATGACTGTAGTGGTTCGTGTGGTCAACCCAGCGTTCCCAGAAGGCATTATGCTGGCGATTTTATTTGCCAACCTGTTTGCACCTTTGTTTGATTACTTTGTAGTGCAAGCTAATATTAAACGTCAAACTGCACGGAGAATGCGTCATGTCCAAACCCAAGAATAGTAATGTCAGCACGCTGGCAACTGCCTTGATTTTGTGCTTAATCTGCTCGGTTTTGGTGTCTGTGGCAGCGGTGAGTTTAAAACCAAAACAGCTATCCAACGTGCAGATTGACCGTAATAAAAATATTTTGATGGCGGCAAACTTATTTGACCCAACCAAAGATGCGGCCAGCGTTGTAGAAGAACGCTTTAAAAATGTGGAAACCAAAATTATCAACACTCAATCAGGCGCTTTTGCTACTGAAGATGAACTGACCAAAGCAGGCATTACCAATATTGATGCGTATGACCCTGCTAAAGCCGCTAAATCTGATGAATTGGGTGTAAAATTAGGTGATGACGACCCTGCGCGTGTTGGCGCTGTACCAAAATACGCTAAAGTTTACCTTCTAAAAGACGAATCAGGTAAAATCAAAAATATCATTTTACCGATTAATGGTTATGGTCTTTGGGGGCAAATTTACGGTTTTATCACCTTGCAAAGCGATATTAACACCATTGAAGGCATTTCATTTTATCAGCATAAAGAAACTCCCGGTCTAGGGGCGCTGATTGAAGAGGCAGATTGGCGCGCTAAATGGAATGGTGCAAAAACGTATAATGATAGTTTTGACAAAGTAACCATTGGTGTGTCAAAGGCAGGCAGTCCACAACCCGGTAAGATTGACGGTATTAGTGGAGCAACCCTAACCAGCGCTGGGGTGAATAATATGGTTCAATTTTGGCTTGGCGAACGTGCCTTTAAACCATTTTTGGATAATCTACGTAATGGCAAGGAAGGTTAATCATGGCAACTGACCTAAAAAAAATCCTAACCACGCCAATTATTGACAACAACCCAGTTGCTGTACAGGTTTTGGGTATTTGTTCTGCATTGGCGGTTACCATTAGCGTCAAAAATGCTCTGGTTATGAGCATTGCTTTGACCTTGGTAACAGCATTTTCAAGTTTCTTTATTTCAGCAATCCGTAACAAAATCCCATCATCCATTCGTATTATTGTACAGATGGTAGTTATTGCTTCTTTGGTGATTGTTGTTGACCAAATTTTAAAAGCGGCTGTTTATGAAGTTAGTAAATCCTTATCGGTATTTATCGGACTAATTATCACCAACTGTATTGTAATGGGGCGCGCTGAAGCCTTTGCGATGAGCAATCCGCCTGTGGCAAGTTTTGTTGATGGTTTGGGTAACGGCTTAGGTTATTCAGTGATGTTGGTTTTGGTGGCAATTATTCGTGAGCTGTTTGGTTCGGGCTCTGTGTTTGGTATTACGATTTTACAAACCATTAAAGATGGTGGCTGGTATGTGCCAAATGGTTTGTTACTGTTACCACCTTCAGCATTTTTTATCATTGCTTTGTTTATTGCACTGCTTCGTATGTGGAAACCACACCACATTGAACCTGCAGAATTTGTGATAAAACCACAATCTAAAGGCATGGAGAAGCACTAATGGAACATTATGTTAGTTTATTTATCACGTCCGTTTTTATTCAAAACATGGCATTGGCTTACTTTTTTGGTATGTGTACCTTTATTGCGGTATCTAAAAAAGTATCTACAGCTTTGGGGCTTGGCATTGCCGTTACGTTTGTGATGGCTTTGACTGTACCTTTAAACAATCTACTTTACCAATATCTCTTAAAAGATGGCGCGTTAGCTTGGGTGGGTTTTCCTGATACCGATTTGAGTTTTTTAGGGTTTTTAAGTTACATTGCTCTAATTGCTGCGGTTGTACAGATTCTTGAGATGTTTTTGGATAAATTTGTTCCAAGTCTGTATAACGCCTTGGGGATTTTCTTACCATTAATTACCGTAAACTGTGCGATTATGGGTGCGGTGTTATTTATGGTAGAACGAGATTACAACTTTGCTGAATCGGCGGTTTATGGTTTTAGTTCAGGACTTGGCTGGGCTTTAGCAATTACTGCAATGGCAGGCATTCGCGAAAAACTTAAATATTCAGACGTGCCAGCCCCCCTTCGTGGAATTGGCATTACCTTTATTACCGCAGGACTGATGGCGTTAGGCTTTATGTCTTTTGGTGGTATGTCACTATAAGGAGACGGTATGGATTTTAATATTGTAATGGGTGGCGTTGCCATGTTTACCGTCATTATTATGGGGCTGGTGGTTGTGATTTTGGCAGCTCGCTCCAAATTGGTAAGCACAGGCAAAGTCAATATCAACATTAACGATAACCCTGACAACACCATTTCGGTGGAAGCGGGCGGTAAACTTTTGCAAACTCTTGCTGGTGAAGGCATTTTTTTATCGTCAGCTTGTGGCGGTGGTGGTAGTTGCGGACAATGTCGCTGTAAGGTTATTGATGGTGGTGGTGATATTTTACCTACGGAGGAAGGGCATTTTACTCAAGGTGAAATTCGCGACCATATGCGTTTAGCGTGCCAAGTTGCAGTTAAACAAGATATGAAAATTGAAATTGACCCAGAGTTTTTTGATGTTAAAAAATGGGAATGTACGGTTGTTTCTAATGACAACGTAGCAACTTTTATTAAAGAACTGACGCTAAAAATCCCTGAGGGTGAAGTAGTGCCATTTCGTGCTGGTGGTTATGTGCAGCTTGAAGCGCCACCTCATGAAGTGCATTATAAAGACTTTGATATTGCTCCTGAGTACCACGAAGATTGGGATAAGTTTAATTTATGGCGTTATGTATCCAAAGTGGATGAGCCAGTGATTCGCGCCTATTCGATGGCAAACTATCCTGAAGAAAAAGGCATTATCAAATTTAACATTCGTATTGCCAGCCCGCCGCCGCGCGGTCCCGAGGGCATTCCTCCGGGTAAAATGTCGTCTTATGTGTTTAGTTTAAAACCAGGTGACAAGATTACTGTATCTGGTCCTTATGGTGAATTTTTTGCCAAAGATACTAAAAACGAAATGGTATTTATTGGTGGTGGTGCAGGTATGGCACCAATGCGTTCGCATATTTTTGACCAATTAAAACGTCTAAAATCTGACCGAAAAATCAGCTTTTGGTATGGTGCAAGAAGTAAGCGTGAAATGTTCTATGTTGAGGATTATGACGGACTTGCCAAAGAATTTGATAATTTTGAATGGCATGTTGCACTTTCCGACCCACAACCTGAAGATAACTGGACAGGCTATACAGGATTTATTCATAATGTACTTTATGAAGAGTATCTAAAAGACCATCCAGCCCCTGAAGACTGTGAGTTTTATATGTGTGGGCCACCAGTGATGAATGACGCGGTGATTAAAATGCTAAAATCGCTAGGCGTTGAAGATGAAAATATCATGCTGGATAATTTCGGCGGCTAACAAACAAATAACCTGTCTTTTGGCAGGTTATTTTTTTGTCAATGTACATTATCATAAAAGATGCTACAATAACAATTCTTATAAAAAAAGGAAAAATTATGTCCATGCTTATTATTCCTGCGATTGATTTAAAAGATGGTAAGTGCGTTCGCCTAAAACAAGGACGTATGCAAGACGATACGGTATTTAGTGATGACCCTGTTGCTATGGCAAGTCAATGGGTTGAACAGGGTGCAAAACGCCTTCATTTGGTCGATTTAAATGGAGCATTTGATGGAGTGCCTGTGCACAAAAATATTGTGGAAGCCATTGCTAAAGCTTATCCAAATTTGCCCATTCAGTTAGGCGGTGGGGTGAGAAGTTTACACACCATTGAGCATTATCTTAGTGCTGGGCTAAGTTATATCATTATTGGCACCAAAGCACTAGAAGACCCAAATTTTGTCATAGAAGCGTGTAAAGAATTTGCTGGTGCAATCATGGTGGGCATTGATGCTAAAGATGGCTTTGTAGCAACTCATGGTTGGGCAAATGTAACTGATACCAAAGCCACTGACCTTGCCAAGCGTTTTGCTGATGCTGGTGTAAGCAGTATTGTCTATACAGACATTGCCAAAGATGGCATGATGCAAGGAGTCAATGTTAATCAAACAGTTGAACTTGCTAAAGCCTGCCAGATTCCTGTTATTGCATCAGGTGGTGTTACCAGTATTAAGGATATAGAAGCCCTAAAACCATATGATGATTATTTACTTGGAGCAATCGTTGGGCGAGCAATCTATGAAGGTACCTTAGATTTAGCTCAAGCCCAAGCATTTTTAGATAAAAAATAATCTTTTATTGGTTATCAATGATTTTTTGTGGTTTTGCGATTTTTAATCCAAGCTACAACTTTGTCTTTTATGGTATTATTTTTTGAGACCATTGCTATTGACCCCTCAATTTTTTGGTTGTCTGCGTTATTTTTGGCAATCTCTGTGCTGTTTTGAGGGAAAGATTGCAATGTGGTATCTGTATCTAATGGCTGTTTATCAGTTGAGAATTGACCACAAAACAGCATTCCCAAAGAAAAATCCAGCTCTTTGGCGGCAATATTTTCTATGACCTCCAAATGCTGATACAGACAAGTTAGCCAAGCATTAGCTGCTGACTCTTCTTGAGTAATTTGATAATAAACATCGTTTTTAATCAATAAATTGGCAGGAAGTCTTTGATAGAATTGCCATAAATTAACTGTGTGCAAATCCGTTTTTAATAAATAACAATCATCTTTGGTGTGAGCAATCAGACCTTCTTTGGTAAGGATGCTGATGTATTCTTGCCATTTTTGTAGATTATTATGCCCAAGCACCGCGCGCAGTTCGTTTTCATTGGTGGCTTTGCCTGTTTGGTAGTTTTGATGTAGTACATAAAGCATCAACAGCAGACTTAATAACAAAGGGTGGTTTTGGGTGTTTTTATTTTCAAAAATAGTTAAAGTGTAACTAATTTCCACACCCAGCAAAATAACATTCCATGAAAAATAAATCCACAATAAAAACACAGGCAATGCCGCAAATGCGCCATAAATGGCTTCATAACTGGTAAAATTGCTCATGACAGTGCCAAAAACTTGTTTGAGCGTTTCTAATAATACCGCAACCACCACGCCTGCAATGACGGCATTTTTTAAGGGAACTTGAGTTTTAGGAATGAACCAGTACATTCCAATAAATCCTAATGCCATCGCAAAAAAAGTAATGATTTGAGCCCAAATAGACCAATCAATCGCATAACCTGCAACTTGTTGATTTAAAAAACTAAACCCCTTAATGGCTCCTGACGCGCCAAAGGCAAGTCCTAATACAATCGGCGCTAATGTTATCATCATCCAATAACGCACCACACTATATACGATGCTGCTACGTTCTTTGACACGCCAAATTTTATTGAAAGCTTCTTCTATGGTGAGTAGCGTCATAATTGTGGTAACAAACAAACCAACAATACCAATCAATCCAAGATTGCTTGATTTTTGAGTAAAATTTTCAATGTGTTCACTGATGGTTGCTTTGGACATTGGTAGCAGATTATCATAAATGGCATTTTGCAGAGTCTCACGTACATCCGCCAATGCTGGTACAACCGAAAACACCACGATAATCACTGTTAAGATTGGCACAAGTGATAACAACGTGGTATAAGTTAAACTGGATGCTTTTTGCTGACAATCATCATCTAAAAAATGCCGAAATAATAAACGTAAATATAAAAACCAAGGTTGCCTAGAAAAAGTTAGTTTGTTAAAAAAATTCATTATAAAGACTTTGGATATCTAAAAAACCCTTAGTGTAACAATATTGCTTGGGTTTTTCTATGATTTTGTGTAATTCTTAACAAACGCATTTAGAATAAATTATTTTGAATTTTTTGAGATATAATAGCAATTATTATCATTTGATATCATTCAATATTAACTTGATATTGTTTTTAAACACGTATATTTTCAAATATCCATTTAACCTGACAAGGCATCTAGTATGACTCAAACCACTAAAATCAAGGCAGCTGATTTGTCAGCAAATAAACCAATCGATTTTATTATCAAGCTGCTTTGGGGGTGTTGGTTTTTTTGGATGTTGTATCGTATTTTTGGGTTTCCTTATCTTGCAAGTCGTGAAGGTCAAGAAATAATCTTTGGAATTTTTTGGCAATTTATCATCACGTTGCCCGCCTTACTTTTTACTCCTGCTGTCATCAAGGCTAAATCGCCATATGCCTTGATTATTACCCATCTGGTTACGCTATTGTATTTTTCATCAGCGTGTGTATTTTTTGTGGTGTATTTATATGCGCAAAACAAACTTCTTGGCTGGGCGTCTGGAGTAGAGGCTTTTGTTTTACTTGGGATTAATATTTTGTTGTTTATGTTATTAAAGCGCTTACCGCCAATGTACAAAACCGCCTAAAAAGGAAATTTGATGAAAAAACAGATAGTTATAATTTTGATGTCTTTATTTTGTTGGCAAAGTAGCGGTTTTGCTGACACCATGTATCAAATTGACTCCAAAAAATTACAAGAACAACTAGACCAGCCAAAATCTGCTTTTCCCATCAAAAAATCAATTTACCAAAATCAGTTGCCAAATGCGCATCAAACTTTGCAAGATGCACCAATTAATGCCAGTTTGACAATGGGCGGCGCGTTTCAACGATGAATATATCAATCGTAAAATTGCAGAATGGGCGCTACGCCAAGTGAATAGCAGCATGCCTTTAATTACTGACCCTTGGGTGAATCAAGTGGTTTTTAATATGACCGCAAAAATGAATGCAAATGTCCGTAGCCAAGGTTTGCTTGCTGTGCCAATTATTAACGATGTAACCATCAATGCTTTTGCAGTACCAGGCGGATTGATTGGCTTAAATACTGGAACGATTTTATCGGCAAATCAATTGGATGAGGTGGCAAGTGTATTGGCTCACGAAATCGCTCATTTAGCTCAAAGGCATTATGAACATAGCAAAGACAATAAAAAGAAACTCATTGCATTGCAGCTAGGCGGACTGTTAGCAGCAATTGCGGCTAGTAAATCTGCTGGCGGTGATGCAGCACTGGCGGCAATTGCCGGCTCACAAACAGCAAGCGCTGAAGTGTCAGCATCACACAGTCGTGAACACGAACGAGAAGCCGACCGTATTGGTATGCAGATTTTAACTCAATCAGGTTATGACGCATCAGCAATGCCTAGATTTTTTGCGCATTTATACAAACAAATGACTTTGTATCAGTCAAAAGATGCGTATATGCCAAGTTTTATGCAATCACACCCTTTTACTGCCGAACGTTTATCAGAAGCCACTTCCCGAGCCAATCAATACCCCAAGACAAACATGGTAAGCCAAGAGGTATTTGCTAAAGAATTTGATAAATTGGTTTGGCGAATTAAGTATGTAACCAACCAAGTTGGTTTGGGTGATTTAAAAATAGCCGCCAAGAACAGCACAGGAGCAAAACTGGCATTGGCAGCTTCTTTGGCAGATAATGGACAAGTTAAGGAAGCACTTTATTTATTTCGGCAAAATCAACCAATTTTTGATGATAACGACCCTTTAGTGTGCATTACCAAAGCGCATATTTTTACAAAAGACAAGCAGTTTGATAAGGCGGTTGAGACTTTGCAGGCGTGTCAAGCCATCTATCCAGAACGGCGAGATTTAGCCTTGCATTTGGCGGATGCCTTGATTGATGTTGGTAAAAATGAACAGGCAATTACCTATGCATTACCACAGGTAAAAGCCAATCACAGCGATGTTCAGGCTTGGACATTATTGCAAAACGCCTACCAAAACCATGCCAAAACCCTAACAGGTCAAAAAATCAGTGTCGCCACTGCTTACGCTTTACAGGCAAGAAGTCAGATTCAGCTTTGGCAAGGTCAATACACACAAGCACTGCAATCTAATGCCCAGGCAAGTGAACTTGCCAAGCAAGCCCAAGACGTTATTTTGCAAAAAACCTTACAAAAAGATAAAACAGAAATTTTGGATGCTCGCGATTTTAAACCTTAATTATAATGATTTAAAGCTGGTTTGGTTGCTTAAACATTATTTAATAATGCTCTAGCAGTGTCTAAAAATTCATCAATTTGATTTTTGGTGGTGTCAAAACTTGTCATTAGCCGTACTTCGTTGGTATGGACATTCCAATCATAAAAATGATATTTTTCTTGTAAAGCAGATTTGATGCTTTTTGGTAGTATGACAAATACAGCATTAGATTGTACTGGTTGAGTGATGATAGTATTTGCAAGAGTACGCAAGCCTTGCGCAAAATAGTTTGCCATCTGGTTGCTATGGGCTGCTAGTTTTAGCCACAAACCTGATGATAGCCATGTGATAAATTGAGCAGAAATAAAACGCATTTTTGAGCCAAGCTGCATGGTCATTTTGCGTAAGTATTTCATATCACTATCAAATTTTTGATTGAGCACAATGATGCATTCACCAATCATCAAACCGTTTTTTGTACCGCCCAAGGACAGTATATCCACGCCTGTATCAGCAATGTCTTTTAGTGAACAATCAAGGTAAGCACAAGCATTGGCAAGTCTTGCTCCATCAATATATACCGCAAGTTTATATTGTTTGGCAAGGGCAACAATTGCACGAATTTCATCCAAGCCATAACACGTTCCAAGTTCACTAACCAAACTTAGATAAATTACTGCAGGTTGGGCGGCATGCTCATTAACAAGTCTGTAAAGCTCTTTTTGAATCAAGTCTGGGGTTAATTTACCATCACTGGTAGCAATCGCTAAAATTTTAAAATTGCCAATATATTCAGGCGCGTTAATTTCATCGTTGTGAATGTGGGCGGTTTGAGTGCAAATTAGGCACCAAAACGAGGCGATAAGGCTATTAAGGCGGTAATATTGGCTCCTGTGCCATTAAAAACAGGATAGCAGCTGGCATTTTGACCAAACCGTTCTTTAATAAGTTCACCTAATTTTTGGGTGTAAATATCATCGCCATAGGCTTTTTGATGACCGCCATTAGCGTTTGTGATGGCTTGTAAAATATCGGGGTGAATTCCTGAGTAGTTGTCTGATGTAAAAGCAAATTGTTCTAAATTGTGAACCATGAATCCCTCAAACAAATCAGCAGTAAAACAAATTAATTAAAATAAATTAATCATCTTAAAGAAATAAAAAAAGACTTGCTTGCAAGTCTTTTGTATTAGGCAGTCAGTACTTTTTTGACCACACTGGATACTACGGCAGGGTCAGCCAGCCCCAAGGTTTGTTCTTTGACGACACTCATGACTTGACCCATATCTTTCATACCAGACGCACCCAGTTTTGCAACGGTTTCTGTTACAATGATTAAAATATCATCATCTGACAATGGGGTGGGTAAAAAGCTACTGATGACATTAATCTCAAACTGCTCTTTTTGAGCAAGGTCATCACGCCCATTTTTTTGATAAATGGCCAAAGATTCGTTGCGTTGTTTTACCTGTTTTTGTAGAATTTGTAAAATATCAGCATTTTTTAAATCTTTGCCGCCGTCAATCTGCACCTGTTTAATCGCAGCCTGTAGATTGCGCAATACCTTAACTTGGTCCATTTGACGGGCTTTCATAGCGGTTTTGACGGCTTCTGTGATGGTGTTTTGTAATTCACTCATAATATTCTCCAATCAATGGAATAAGAATACAAAATTTTACCGCTTTTTATCATGCAATTCAAGGTAGCGCTGATAAACATCGCTTTTTTTAAGTTTTAAGACGTCTGAGATAATCGCAGCTGCTTTTTTGGGTGGCAAATCTTTGGCAATGCGTAAAAGCCAATCATCATAATCACACACAATCGTTTTTTTGGTATTGCCAGCAACAACCAAAACAATCTCTCCTTTTTGTTGATAAAGGTCATTTTTGACAAATTTATACAATTGATTAAGTGGCAATTTTTTAACAGTTTCAAAAGTTTTGGTAAGCTCTCGGCATAAGGTTGCTACACGATTTTCCCCAAAAATCATCACCATATCTGCCAAAGAGTCCACAATGCGATGGGGGGCTTCATAAAAAATCAACGTCTCACTACGCTCTTTGTAATTTTGCAAAAAGTCTTGTCTGGCAGTTTGTTTGGCGGGTAAAAATCCTAAAAAACTAAATTTATCTGATGGCAGTCCTGCAACTTGCAGTGCGCCAATTACGGCACATGCACCCACCACAGGTACGCATAAAATACCGTTTTCCAAAGCAGCAGTAACTAGCCGAAATCCAGGGTCTGACACTAAGGGCGTGCCAGCATCTGAAATCAGAGCAACGGATTGACCGCCAAGCAGTTTATCAATCAGTTTTTGGGTCTGACTGTCAGCATTGTGTTCATGATAGGCAAGTGTTAAGGTGTCAATATTAAAAAAATTTAATAACTTAGCACTGGTACGTGTGTCTTCGCAGGCAATGATGTCCACCATTTTGAGTGTGTCGATAGCGCGATGGGTCATATCAGATAAATTGCCAATTGGTGTAGCGACAATATATAAAGTACCCAAATTATTCATGGTCAGCACCTTTGCCATTTGTGAATGTCAAGGCGAGATTTTTCTGGTCTAAATGCAACCAATCTCCCAAAACATTGGCAAGAGTGCCAATACCATCTTTTTTTAGGGCGCTAAATAATTGAATGGAAAATGGCAAATCCAGTGTTTCAAGCTGCTTTTTAGTTTGCAATAGAGCAGTTTTGGCGGCTCCATGCTTTAGTTTGTCTGCTTTGGTTAAAAGCACATGGACAGGCAATTCACCATCTTTTGCCCAATGCAACATTGCTTCATCAAAATATTTTAAAGGGTGGCGAATGTCTGTCAAAAGCACAAGCCCACATAGGCTTTTACGTTTGACTAGATAAGTTTCCAACTCTTTTTGCCATTTCTCTTTCATGCTTTCAGGTACAGCTGCATAACCATAGCCGGGTAAATCCACAATACGAGCGTCAGCATGACCACCTACATTAAAAAAATTAATCATCTGTGTACGCCCAGGGGTTTTTGATGAACGTGCCAGCTGTTTTTGATTGGTTAGTGTGTTAATCGCGGATGATTTACCCGCATTAGAACGCCCAGCAAATGCCACTTCAAAACCTGTATCTGATGGACATAATTTAAAAGTTGGGGCAGATACAGCAAATGTGGTTTGATAAAGCTGTTTTTGATAAAATTCGGTCATAATAAAATTCTTACAATGGTCAATCGTGTATTTGATTAATTCTATGCCTGATTAATTCTGTGTTTAAGTTTATCATGTTTCAATACATAGAACTACATTTAAAGCATGGCTTAATAATTGTTCTAGTCTAAAACTGCACTTTAAACTAATCTTGTCTATTTTGTTGATAAAGATGCGATGGTATTTTTATATCTTGACAAAAATACTTTGCAATTTGTAAAAATAACTGCATAATGAGCCAAAGATTTATTTTGGAATGCTTGTGATGAAAAAATTACTTTTTATCGCTTTGATTTTACTAGCTAATTCGTCATTTGCTGATACTGCTAGCACTTATCAAAAAACATGTGCAACTTGTCATGAAGGTGGTGTTTTAAACGCCCCAAAAAAGGGCGATAAAACCACTTGGCAACATCTAATGTCTCAAAAAGGTATGGATGGTTTGGTAAAATCCACCAAACAGGGCATGCCTCAAATGCCAGCTAAAGGTTTGTGTGCAACATGCAGTGATGATGATTTTCGTCAATTAATTGAATACATGACACAATAGCTAAAATCTTGGAATAAAATTGCACAAATCTAACAAAATGCAAAAAAATATTGCTAAAACCACAATTTTTGTAGGAAAATTTTATGAACTCTTGTTATAATAGTGCCGAAATATTTTAGTGAATTTATCCAACAAAACCCAAGACATGGGGTAAGGCCCCAGTAGTTAGTAGGAAATTGTTATTATGAACCCTGCAAAAAACACTTTAACCAAAGTTATCCTTGCGATAGGATTTGGTATTGCCAGTCTAACGGCTACCGCAGCTGTAACCGTTCCTAGCTACGATATTGAAGCAGGTAAAGCGATTGTAGATGCCAACTGTGCAGCTTGTCATGGCGCTAATGGTGTTTCGGTAGCTCCAGCCCAGCCCAATCTTGGTGGTCAAGGTGCAAAGTATCTTTATAAACAATTGGTTGATTTTAAGATGGGCAACCGCCGCAATGGCATTATGGAAGCTCAATTAAAAGGACTTACTCAACAAGATTTAGCAAACGTTGCTGGCTATTATGCAAGTCAAGAACCGTGGAAACCTGGTTATGGTAATAAAGCAACTTTTGCTGCTGCTCAAAAGTTGTATTTAGGTGGTGATAAAACTCGTGGCGTGATTCCTTGCGCAGGCTGTCATGACCCTAAAGGTGCTGGTAATGAATGGGCGGCTTTCCCTCGTTTAGGTGGTCAGCATGCCAGCTATCTTGCTACACAGCTTAAAATGTTCCGTGCTGCAGGTCGTGAAGATGAAGTTGGTGATACAGAAAAACGCACTAATGACTCTGCTAAAAAGGGCGAAAAAGGGATGATGCAGATGGTTGCCGCTAAACTTTCTGATAAAGATATTAAGATTTTGTCTGAATTTTTGACAGCTGTACACTAAGCTGTTCTTATTCAGTTTCGTTTTCCTTTTGGTTGAATAATTCCCCCTTTATTGGGGGTTTTTTGGTTATTGTCGCTTTATGCTACAATAGTAGGTAAATTTTCTAAAGAGCAAAATTAATGTTATCTCGTTATACTGTATTTTTGGTGGCGTGTGCGTTGCCATTTTTATTTACTAGTTTACTTGCTCCACAAACTGCTAACCAATTGGATTTTTGGCTGATGTGGCTTTTGGCAATGGCTGTAGTTGGATTGCCAATTTTATTTGCTGAATTTGCCTTATCTGCTCGCAGTGGCTTATCTGTGTGGCAGGGCATGCAAAAATTAACACGTGATGCCGACGCAAAAATAATTTGGCGAGTGTTTGCAGGGCTTTCTGTATTGGTTGGGCTGCTTGCCGCGGTGAGTACTACCACTCGCATAGCGATAGGGGTTGATGCGTATTTACCTCAAATCAATCTTGGCGTACCAACAGCTGCTTTAAGCGCTGGATTGATGGTGATTGCTTTGATTTTAAGTTTGTTAAAATCGCGTTTATTACCTGTGGGCTTGGTGTTTATTCTGCTAGGAGCGCTAATTTCTTTGTTTGATAGCGGGGCTAGTAGCACGATTGCCACTCCTGTTATGACTCATGTTAGCTTAAAAGAGTGGGGTCAAGCAGTGACTTTGGCATTATTGTCTGTAGGCATTGGCACTGGATTGTATTGGTTTAGTGGGTTGTCTGCCAGTGTGGCAGTTTATGAGCATAAAAAATCATTGTCTGGTTTTATTTTACCCATTTGGCTGACCCAAATAATTTTTGGTGGCTTAGCATTATTGACCAGTGCAGCGTTTATTACGCCATTATCTTTTGCTGTTTCAAGTCTTGGTATGCTTCTTTTTGCGGGATTTTTACTCCATTACGTCGCCAGTCAGCTGATTGCCCGTTTTGGGTTAATGATGGGGGCGGGTTTAACGGTTGTTTTATCACTAATTTTAAGTTTGATTCCCATAAAAGCAGTTGTCATTATATTAACAATTATCAGCTTGTCAGCTGTTACGGTCTTGTCAATATTTTCAGGTTTTATTATGAAAATCAGCCATTTAAGAAAAACGCTGAATTTTAAAACTGAAGGTCGTTACAATATTTGGCGAGTTTGTGTACGAATTTTAGTGCCTTTAGCTCTTGCGGCAGCGCTGGTTGGCTTGGTGTTATCATGGTTTTAAATATTAGTGTCAGTTACGCCAGTCAAACCCGCCAATTTTATAAAACATTACAAGTTGGCAGTGGCACAACGCTGTATCAAGCCATTCAGCTTAGTGGCGTGTTACAAGAAGCCAGTTTGCAAAATTTTGAAAATTGGTGCCAGCAAAATTACAATCATGATACCAATCATAAAGCATGGTATGTAGGTATTTATAGTCAAAAAAAGCGTTTGGATACAGTGTTGGTGGATGGTGATAGAGTGGAAATTTACCGTCCCTTGACGATTGAACCAATGGCGCGGCGTAAAGTGAAATCTAAAAATAATAAAAGCACCTAACTTAGGTGCTTTTTGATATTTAATACCAATTAGTATTTGCGAACAGTACGCACTTGCTCACGCCATACTTTTTTCTTATAGCGTTTTACCGCAGCAGCTTTTTTACGCTTACGCTCTTGAGTTGGTTTTTCGTAAAATTCTTTTTTACGAACGTCAGCTAAAACACCAGCTTTTTCGCAAGCACGCTTAAAACGGCGGATAGCAATATCCACAGGTTCATTTTCTTTAACCTTTACAAAAGGCATACATTACTCCTATCAAGACAAAATACAATTTGGCTGTATCGTTATAATTAGCACTTGCGGTCTTGGTACGCAGACATCAGCTCAAATCTACCATTACTTTCAAATAAAAAGTAAGTGAAAGATTATAGAACTTTTTATAATGAAAGTCAAATTTTATCTTTGGTTACAACCACCATCAATATCAGACAACCAGCAATCAAACCAATCACACCGTTAAATAAATTTTCAGCCAAACCACCAAAAACACCAGCCAGTATTGCCAAATCTTGGGCTTGATGATGTAAAACATCTAGACCATGCACCAAAATTCCGCCCCCAACTAAGAACATGGCAATTGTACCTGCAATTGATAAAAATTTCATCAGCAGCGGTGCAAACGCCAATAAAGCGCGTCCTGTCTTTTGACTCGATTTACTTTGTTTTTGAGTAAGATACAATCCGACATCGTCCATTTTAACAATCAAAGCCACCAGTCCATACACACCAATGGTCATTAAAATAGCAATCAGTGCTAATGAAACTGCTTTGACACCAAAAGTAGCAGCAGTCATTGTACCTAGTGAAATTACTACAATTTCAGCAGATAAGATAAAATCGGTGCGAATAGCCCCTTTGATTTTGTCTTTTTCTAAGGTAACCAAATCCACATTATCATCGGCATTTGCCTGTAGGCGCTGCTGATGATTGTCTTTATCATCTAAATCATGTGGTAATAGTTTGGGAAAAAATTGATGAATAACTTTTTCGGCACCTTCATAACATAAGAATGTACCACCAAGCATCAATAAGGGTGTAACAGCCCATGCAGCAATCGCACTGATTAAAAGAGCGGTTGGCACAAGAATGATTTTATTGACCATTGAGCCTTTGGCAACTGCCCACACCACAGATAATTCACGGTCAGCACGCACACCAGTTACTTGCTGGGCATTTAGTGCTAAATCATCACCTAGTACACCCGTTGTTTTTTTTGCGGCAACTTTGGTGAGTAAAGAAACATCATCCAACACCGTTGCAATATCATCTAATAATAAAAGTAAACTGCCTGCCATGAATGTCCTTAAAATATGTTATAACAAATCACTAAATAATTATCATAACATAAAATAATGACAAACAAAGTAAAATTATTTATCGTTTTATATTGATAACAGTAGACAATTTTATTGTATATTTTTTTAATTATTAAACTATTTATTAAATTTTTTTATTTAAATTATTATTTTTAAATTTTATAAATTAGTAATGGTTATTTTTTTATTAACAAAATACATCTAAATGTTTTGGTATCAATTTTATATAATATAATTTATTGAAATAAATATATTTTATAAGTTATATTCTCCCGTCAAAAAATCAGCTTATTTTTATCAAATACAAGCATATTTTAAGAAAATATTAAATATATTTAATTAAACTATGATTTTTATAAAATAATAAATTTATGTTTCAAAATTTATCATGGTAGTTACAAAAAATTATCATTGTAGATAGGAATTTTTGCTAAAATACAAAAAAATTTTATTTAGGTTATCATTATGAGTTTATTAAACGGCATTATCACCCAAGTTATTACCAATGCAGTTGGCAATAATACTGCTAATACCCAAAATCAAGGCGGTCTGGGTGGAATCTTAGGCAGCGTACTGGGTGGTC
>CAKAQU010000008.1 GCA_916720335.1 uncultured Moraxella sp.
TCGCTCCAGTTAGTGCTCCTAACAAACCACCTGCAATACCGCCAGCAACTGCGCCAACTGGACCTGCAACCAGTCCAATTGCTGCCCCAGCCTGAGCACCAACCGAAGCACCGCCCCAGCCTGAGCACCAACCGAAGCACCGCCCCAGCCCGCTGTACCTCCAGCAGTAAAACCAATGGTTGCGCCTGCTTTGCGTGCGTAGTTATTTTTTTGAACGTGGATTGAATGACAATTTGGACACATCATAGTAAATTTCCTCATATAAAGAATATTTGTTTAGTACAATTATATCTAAACGCATAAAGTACAATTAAAATTGATAAACTTATTAACTAAACTTATTAACTAAATGACAATATCAAATAATTTTTTATATTTAAACCTTATTTTATCAAGCAATATTAAACTTAAGTCAACTTGATTAGCTTAATATTTTTTTAAATAAACACATAAAGCTTATTTTTAAATTATTTGTTTGTATGCAAACTAAACATGCAATAAATTATATACAAATAGTGCAAAATCTTTTAAATCTGGTAAGCTTATTTTTAAATGTTTAAAAATTAATCTAAATACAAAGATAGCTAAAGATGCAATAAATTGGGCAGATACCGAATATTGGCACTGCCCTTTTTATAAATTGAATATTTGATGAGATGTATTTTTAATTGGCTTAATCTGTACCAAACTCATGGCGTTTTTTGGCAAAAAATCGATCCAGCCTGTCCATGGCGTCTTCCAAATCAATCAAATTTGGCAAAAATACTACACGAAAATGGTCGGGTTTATCCCAATTAAATCCAGTACCTTGTACCATCAGGACTTTTTCTTCAATTAGCAAATCCATCATAAATTGCATATCGTTATCAATTGGATAAATATCACGGTCAATCTTAGCAAAACAGTAAAACGCACCTTGTGGCATCGTGCAGCTAATGCCCTTAATTTCATTTAATCGACTGACTGCCAATTGTCTTTGTTTGTATAATCTTCCAGTGGGTGCGGTGAGTGCTTGCATGGATTGATAGCCGCCCATTGCTGTTTGAATGGCATATTGGGCTGGCACATTGGCACAAAGCCTCATACTAGCAAGCATGGTCAAACCCTCAATAAAATCACCAGCATGGTCTTTTTTACCGGATAGCATTACCCAACCTGAACGATAACCTGCAATTCTATGAGATTTAGACAACCCATTAAAAGTTAAAACCAAAGTCTTATCAGTAATCGTGCACATCGGCGTATGAACAGCATCATCGTACAAAATACGGTCATAAATTTCATCAGCTAAAATGACTAAGTTGTATTTTGCTGCCAGTTCTGCAATGCCTTTTAAAGTTTCAACTGAATATAAAGCGCCCGTTGGATTGTTTGGGTTAATAATCACAATACCTTTAGTATTGGATGTAATTTTACTTTGTATATCAGCCAAATCAGGTTGCCAGCCATTGTCTTCTTGACAGCGATAATGAACCGCTTTACCACCTGCTAAATTTGCTGCTGCTGTCCATAATGGGTAATCTGGCATTGGAATTAAAACTTCATCACCATCATCGAGTAAGGCTTGTAAAGTCATGACAATCAGCTCGGACACACCGTTACCAATAAATACATCACCGACATCGGTTGCCGATAACAATCCCTTGGCCTGATAATATTGTAAAATGGCTTTTCTGGCGCTAAAAATGCCTTTAGAATCTGAGTATCCAGATGCGTCTGCAAGATTCATTGATACATCTTGTACGATTTCGTCTGGCGGTAACAGCCCAAAGGGGGCGGGATTACCGATATTTAATTTAATGATTCTTTGTCCTTCAGCTTCCATACGATTGGCGGTTTGTAAAAGCTCGCCACGAATATCGTAACAAACATTATTTAATTTGCTGGATTTTTTTAAAGGTTTGACATTGCTCATAGTAGTGTCCAAAACGGTTGCAGGCGCGACATGTAAAGTGGTTTGACTTTGATTGGGGTGGTTGCCTGTAAGTAAATAACTTTCTGTGGTATTTAAAATTTTAGCTAAAATTGGCAATTTGCTGCTCACGATGCCATTTTTGCCCCCTTCCCAATTGGTAATTGCTGCTCGGCTGACCTTAGCACCTTCTTGACTTAGCTTATCAGCCAATATTTGAGCAGAAAGCCCCAAACTTTTACGCAACCTTTTAAGCCGTTGTCCTTGCATCTGAGGCGTATTTTCTAAATTCGTTAGTTCATCTGTCATTTTTATCTCACTGATGATAAAATTCTTTCTCATTTTAAAGTAAAAAAATATAGAAAACAAGTTTTTGAAAGAAAAACTTTCTTAATTTTGTTTAAAGAGGCTTTAGTATATTTTTTTGATAGTTTTACTTGCTTTTATAATTTAAATGCAAATAAAAAGCTGACGAAAGTCAGCTTTTTGAAGTGCAAGTGTAGTTTTATATTAGGACAAAAGCCAAGTAAAGGGCTCAATATCCACCCAATCTCCCGCCTGCAAATGACCAATATCTTTTTGTAAAACCAATAAACAGTTGGCAAGGCTGAGTTGTTTGATACGGTGTGAGTCTTGGTTTAATAAAGGTTTAACATAAAAAACCCCGTCTTCACCCTGATGATAAATTGCCCGGGCAAACTCCTTACGCCCATCTTTTTTGAACAAATCATCGGTTAATTTGGCTTTTAACACTAAACGCGTTGGAAAATCATCTTCATGAACACCCGACAGCTGCCATAAAGCAGGCTTGATAAATTGTAAACAGCCAACCACACAAGACAAAGGATTACCCGGCAAGCCAAAGTATAAAATGGTTTTGTCGTTTTCATCGCCATCTTTGCCATAAAGTTCACCAAACACAAATGGCTTACCAGGCTTCATTGCAACCTTATAATGGGTAATCTTACCTAGTGTATCAATGGCTGTTGTTAAATAATCGTAATCACCCACCGACACGCCTGCACTGGAAATCAGTACATCGCATTCGCGTGTTGCTTGACTTATGGCGTGACAGGTTGCTTCCAAATCATCAGGCACAATTCCATAATCTTTTATGATAACTGGCATATCATTTAATAGTGATTTCAGCGTTGGAGTGTTGGAATTATAGATACTAGCCAAACTTGTCAAAGGTTCACCTAAGTTTGTTAGTTCATCACCAGTTGCAATAATACCCACTACTAAAGGCTGATAAACGGACACGTTATCAAATCCTAGACTGGCAAGTAAACTGATGTCAGTGGGATTGATTTTTTTACCCACTTCCAACACACATTCACCAGTCGTAACTTCCTCACCTTGTTTACGAATATTGGCACCCAATTTAAGTATGTTAACCAAATGAACATCGTAAACATTGTTTTTGTCTAAGTTTTGCTTTATTTCTTGCCAGTTGGTGTGTTCTTGCATAACAACAAAATCACATTCATCAGGGACAACTGCCCCTGTAAAAATACGCACACCTTGCCCTTGTTTAAGCTCCCCTAAGTAAGGTTTGCCCGCTGATGATTCGCCTACAATGGTTGCTTTATCCAATTGCCCGCAGATTGCAAAACCATCCATCGCTGATAAATTTTGTTGTGGGATGTTCATTGGCGATCTGATATCTTGCGCCAAAATAAACCCCAAAGCATCTGTCAATTGTTTTTGGATGACAGTACGATTCATGTGCTGATGATGTTCACTAGCAACTTGATAAATTGCCTGATAAAGCGCCTCTACTGTAATCATCTTTAACCTCGATAAACATTTTCTTGATTAACGTTGATATCAATGCCTTCAATATGAGCATTTTGTTTAAGTAAAAACAGATAATCTACTAATGCATGATGAAAACTTTGCTGCGTAAGTGTATTTTCAATCATGGCTTTGGCATTATCAAACGTCAAAGGCTTGCCATCAACTTTTTCTAATACATCTACAATGTGTATACCATAACGAGTTTCTATGGGATTAACACACAAACCTTTAGATAGTGCAAAAACTGCTTTTTCAAATTCAGGCACGGTTGCACCTTTTTGCAGCACACCCAAATCACCACCATCAGTTTTGGATGGGCAAGCAGAATGCTGCATGGCAAAGCTGATAAAATCACCATCCAGATTATCGCTTTTTTGTAATTTTTCAATTAAATCAGTTGCTTGTTTTTTTAATTCCAAACGTTCCTCACCTTCTTCTGGCGGGCAAGCCAATAAAATATGGCGAACTTTCATAACAGGTGGTGAAACAAACTGTGATGGATTGGCTTGGTAGTATTGTTGGCAAGTTTCTTGGCTGAGTTGATTGGGTTGAACATGTTTTGCCAATAAATCAGAGATGGCTTGCTCTTCATCAGTATCCCATGCTTTTTGCCCCAAATCCTTATCTTCCAATACCGCTTGTTTTAACAATTCTTTGATTACTAAGGCTTGTGCTGATAAAAATAAAGCCTCTTCTTGAGAGCTGGCAGGATGATATTGAACTTCTTCACCAATGGCTTGTTCGCTGATAACCACACCATTGACGCGAATGCTTGGTACGGTTTGGCGACTGGATGCAATCAGATGACGATGATCAGATTTTTCTTCTGCAAGTGCCTCTTCAATTAATTTGGCATCAGATGATAAACGCTTTAAATCATCACTGGTTGGCATGACGCGAATGCCGTCATCCACAGGCATTTGGTGATGACCGCCACAGCCACAAGAACCGCTACCGCAGCCTTCTTGGGTTTGGTCTGTGGCTGGGTCAAAATCATGAGAGTGATTATTTGGGGATTTTGGGTTAAAAGTTGTAACGCTCATAATAGACTCAAATTTGCTTATAATCGTTTATTATTAATGATATTTATCAAGAGTAAAATACTTCTTTGTGGTTATTTTAGACCAATAAAATAAAAACACATATTTAAAATCATATGTGTTTTTATTTTCAATGATTTGAATCAATAATGCCAAAAACGATATGGTAAAGATGGCTGATTTTTATTGGATAAATCAATCAAACCGCCAGCAATCATTTTAAGTGTCATAGGTACAAGTTCGTGTTCTAATTTTTGCACGCGTTTTTGTAAACTATCAGCGGTATCATTGTTTGACACACAAAGCAGCGCCTGGGTCAATACATCGCCAGCATCTAATTGGCAAGTAACTAAATGCACACTGCAGCCATGATAACGCTCGCCCGCCTTTAATACCCTATGATGCGTGTCCAATCCTTTATAATAAGGCAATAACGATGGATGCAGATTAATCATTGGAATGTTTTTGGTGGCAATACCATCAATAAACACAGGCGTTAAAATGCGCATAAAACCTGCTAACACAATCAAATCCAAATGAAAATCTGCTAAGATGGTCAGTGTTTTTTCTTCAAAACTGGTTCGTGTATGCCGTTTACCGTTTTCGTCTTTATCAATTACAAAAGTTTGGATATGGGCATTTTCAGCGCGTATTAGAGCGTATGCATCGCTTTTATTACTAATAACACAAGCAATCTCAATTGGCAAAGTGCCATCTTGCATTTGGTCGATTAAAACTTGTAGATTACTGCCATTGCCCGAAACCAAAACTGCGATTTTAAGTTTTTTCATTGTAATACAACGTCTAAATCAAGCCTGATAAATAACCGCATCATGTTTACGAGCAACAATGTGTCCAATTTGCCATGCGGTTTCACCATTTTGACTTAAAAAGTCAATTGTATGTTGGGCGTGTTTTTGGGGAACGACAATCACATAACCCACGCCACAGTTAAATGTACGTACCATTTCACTTTGAGCAATGTTCCCTTTTTGTTGTAGCCAGTCAAATACTGCGGGCATCTGCCAAGATGACAAATCAATTTGAGCGGATAGATGCTGTGGTAAAACACGTGGCAGGTTTTCTGTTAAGCCGCCACCAGTGATGTGCGCCATAGCATGAATGTTGGTATTTCCTAACGATTTTTGCAATGCATTGATGGCTTTAACATAAATTTTAGTAGGTTTCATAAGTGCATCGGCTAAATTTTCACCATTGTTAAGTGTGGCGGTATGAACGTTTGTTTGACTAACTTCAATCACTTTTCGCACCAAAGAATAACCATTAGAATGTACGCCACTGGATGCCAAGGCAATCAGTACATCCCCTTCTTGTACGTTTTTTCCAGTGATGACTTCACTTTCTTCAACCACACCAACACAAAACCCCGCTAAGTCATAATCTTCATCTTGATACATGCCTGGCATTTCAGCGGTTTCCCCGCCAATGAGCGCACAATTTGCCAGCAAACAGCCATCGCCTATACCTTTAATCACAGCTTCGGCGGTATCCACATCCAATTTGCCCGTAGCGTAATAATCTAAAAAAAACAGAGGTTCGGCACCACAAACCAATAAATCATTAACACACATCGCCACCAAATCCTGACCAATGGTTTCATGACGATTTAAATCCAAAGCCAATTTTAGTTTGGTACCAACACCATCAGTTCCAGATACCAAGAGTGGTGACTGATAACCAGCTGGGATTTTACATAATGCCCCAAATCCACCAAGCCCGCCAACAACTTCTGGGCGAGTTGTCGCTTTTGCAACCGATTTAATACGAGAAACCAGCGCTTCCCCTGCATCAATATCCACGCCTGCATCTTTATAACTCAAAGAAGTATTTGAAGCATTCATAAAAATCCTATAAAAATAAGTGCATAAATTATGTTTTAAGTTGGACAAATAAAAACCAATAGCTGTCGAAGAATTTGCTTATTATAACAAAATATCATACAAATATTATGGCGTTTTTTATCACTTTGATAACTTTTCTTTTACCATAAAATCATCTACAATAGCTAAAGCCATTTAACCTAATGATTTTTAAGCCAATGTTAAAAATAGACCCTTTTTTTCGCCGTCTTGCATTTTTATTGTTTTGGGTGATTTTGCTGTATGCATTGTTTTTACTGCGTTCAGTTTTAACACCATTTATAGTGGCATTTGTGTTTGCCTATATGTTAAATCCGCTGGTTAGTTGGCTAAATCGCTTTATTGGGCGAGGTCTAGCGATTGTTTTGGTGTACGTGTTTGGCGCTTTAGTGGCTTTTGGATTGCTAGTATGGCTACTTCCCATGTTGTATCGGCAAGTTTTGCTAATTTGGGATTTTGTGCCACAAATGGTAAATTGGTATAATCAAACAGGTAGAATGTTTATAAATCGCTATGCTGGAACCAATTTGGACACACTTGATTTTAATATGTTGTCTGATATTTTTGTTTCTTATGTACAAAGCAATTATCAAGTGTCTGATGCCCAAACGTTTTTAAAAAAAGTACTGTCATCAGGTTTGGGCGCGGTCAATGCACTAGGACTGATTGTCATGGTGCCAATTTTAACTTTTTACTTTTTATATGACTGGCAAAATCGTTTAAAAACTTGGCAGCAAGCTATACCTGTGGCGTATCAAAATAAGGTTACTCAAATTGCTAAAGACTGCGATAAAGCACTGATGAGTTTTGCTAAAGGTCAAGTCTCCGTAATGGTTTTATTGGGCTTTATTTACGCCATTCAATTGCAATTGATTGGCTTAAATCTTGGATTGATTATTGGCATCAGTGCAGGCGTGGTAAGTTTTGTACCGTATTTGGGATTTGGGTTAGGTATTTTATCAGCATTGATTGTAGGTGTGGTGCAATTTGGACTAGACCCGTTACATTTAGGTTTGATTATTGGAGCGTTTTTGGTGGGTCAAGCCATGGAAGGCTATGTACTTCAGCCATTACTGCTTGGCGATAAAATCGGACTTTCAGCGTTATGGGTAATTTTTTCTGTGTTGGCTGGCGCATCTCTTTTTGGTTTTATTGGTATGTTGATTGCCTTGCCTGTGTCAGCAGTGATTAATGTATTGTTTCGCCATACTTACGATGCATACATAAGCAGTGATTATTATTTAAACAGATAATGAATTCTATATTTGAATTAAAAATAACCAAAAAATACAAATTCTACGCCACTGTCTGAATTATGGTTGCAAAATTTGTCTAAAATGTGTTATATATAAGTTGTTTTTTTGCTATTTTAAGTTTTCAATCCCAATGACCAATCCCAATCAGCGCCAAAAATTCTTTCAACCATCATTAGATAATATTGATATTAGACAGGATGCCAGTCTTGGAGATTTTGTTGGGGAGTGTTATCAACCTTTGTTAAATGCTGTGCATCAGTTATGCTCTGGACAAATGACTGAACTTTTCGTGGTTGGTAAAAAAGGTTTTGGTAAAACGCACTTGGCAATGGCGATTTATGATGAATACACCAACCAAGACTTAGACGCCATTTATATATCCTTTGCAGAATTGGTGATGGGCGAAGAAGATGAACATGCGTTGTCAGGGCTGGAGCATTTTGATTTAGTAATTTTAGATGATGTGGGTGCAATATCAGGCAATGATTATTGGCAAGAAGCTTTGTTTCATCTGATTAATCGAGTACGCAACCAGCAAAAACAGCTTTTATTTTTAGCAGATAACCCTGCAGGCGAGCTTCATATTGCATTGCTGGATTTGGTAACTCGTTTATCACTTGCTCCAATGATTGATTTACCAGTGATTGAGGATTTGATTGACCGTTCCGCGTTAATTAATCATATGCTTCAGCGTAAAAATTGGCGACTTCCTGATGAAATTTTAGCTCATTTAATTACTGAAGGCCCTCAAAATTCGGGTGATATCGCCATTGTACTTGAAAATATTGCGCCATTATTGACGCATTTGTCACGAGTGCAAGTGCCTAAAAAAATTATTGAAAAAGCCAGACAAGTCATTGAAAGAGAAACTTTGCTTTTAGAGCTTAGCGACTACGTTTTTGATGACGATTTATTAGATAGTTAGTTTGGATTATTGATTGTATTTGTTTATTATAGGAATGATTATGCGTAAACTCTCTTCTTCAATGTTGTTGGCTTTTTTAGCTTGCTATGCTTTAGGAGCGTCTGCTGACGTTAAATTATCAATTGAAGACAATGTTAAAGTAATTGCCATCAATGGTCAAGAAATCAAAAACAGTCCATTTTTGCCGACCAAGCAGCAATTTACACTAGAGCCAGGGCGTCATGTAATTACTGCACGTTATGACCGACTGTTTGATTTAACTCATAACAGCCATGATTATCTAAAATCTGGCAACATAACATTATCTGTAGACTTGCAAGATAATCAAAGTTATCAGCTTATCATGCCAAATCAACCGTCGGTCTATTCTCAAGCTAAAGAATACGCTAAAGCGCCGACACTGGCACTCGCCCAAAATGGCAAAATCATTGCTCAAGAAAGCCAATCAGAAAAACAAGAAGGCATTTTGTCATCACTGGGTGGTTTATTTGGTAGAGATAAAGCGGTTCAAACCAATCAAAAAGTTGTTGCTGCTGTACAAAATCCAGCAAGCCCATCTTTAAATACTTCAGCTATTAACACTTCATCTACAACCACTTCAGTAAAAACAAATACACTTGATAGTTTTATGCAGCTTTGGTTAAATGCCAGTGAAGAAGAGCGCGAAAAAATCCGCCAATGGATTGCCAAATAGTTTAAAATCAGACAACCTAAATAAAAAACCTACTTACAGTAGGTTTTTTATTAATTATCATTAATTTTCTTCATTATCTTGTTTCTTTTTCTTTTCTTTTTTATCATCCTTATCGCCATTTGGAATCACCGCTTTGACCACACCTTTGGTGGTTTTATAGGCAACCTTAACAGGTACGGTTACGATTTTATGAACGCAGCCTTGTAAAAACAAAAAATTAGCCGCTAATGCAATCAATGCAGCATTTTTTAGAGTATTTTTCATCAAATTTTCCTTATCAATCAAAGGTAGGTTAAATATCAAACTTTGCCCAAACAGGCGCATGGTCGGACGGTTTTTCTTGTGCTCTGGTGGTGTAATCAATACCAGCTGATAAACAGTTTTTTGCCAGAGCAGGTGTACATAAAATATGGTCAATTCTCAAACCACGTTTGGGATTGTCATCAAATCCTCTACTGCGATAATCAAACCAACTGTATTCTTGAGTATCTGGGTAGTGCTGACGGTAAGTATCAGTCAAATCAGTATCTAATAACGCTTGATACCATAAACGTTCTTCAGGCAAAAATGAACAAATTCCATTATCTTGCCATCGCTTAGCAACATGACTACCAATCCCAACATCGTTATCGCTGGGCGCAACATTCATATCACCCATGACCATGATTTCTCGCCCTTGTTGTTTGAGCGTGTCAATATAATTGATTAATTTAGTATAAAAATCACGTTTCATTGGATATTTGATTTGATGGTTTTGATGTTCGCCTTGTGGAAAATAACCATTGATTACATCGATTTGCCTACCATGAATATCAAAACGAGCGTGAATCAATCGTTTTTGGTCATCATCACCATCGCTTAAAAACCCTTTTTGGACGAAAATAGGTGCAGTTTTGGATAAAATAGCCACGCCATAATGGGATTTTTGCCCAAAATAAGTGACTTGATAACCTAAATTTTCAACTAACGATGATGGAAAATCTTTATCTTGAACTTTGGTTTCTTGCAGTCCAATAATATCAGCATCTAAGGTGTTTTTAATCATTTGCAGCTGATGAATTCTGGCACGTATTCCGTTAATATTAAAACTTACAAAAGTTGTCATATCAGACTTCCAAAAAATTTGCTCCCTATTTTAACAAAAAAACCAAACAAATTAAGCGTAAAAATTAAAAAACCTTGTACAATACTGCCATTTTACAAATTCAAACTTACCAAAATACTTATTATGACTGCAAAATTTAGTACAACTTATAAAATATACATCAATCATACCGATGCAGGCGGGATTGTTTATCACGCTAATCATTTGATTTTCTTGGAAAACTGTCGCCGAGATTGGCTAACCTCTTTAGGGTTTGATGGTTATTTTTTTATAGATAAAGACACTGACAAAAAAATTCATTTTGTAGTCAGTGAAGTGGCTGTGCGTTATCATACACCTCTTTTAATTGATGATGTTATTGTGGTGAGTATCCAAAACGTTCAGGTAAAAGCTGCAAGTTTAATCATTCATCAAAATATTTATCGCGATCAAGATGATTTTACTAAAGCAAAAGTGGCAAGTTCGGCAGAGATTGTGCTTGCTTGTGTGTGTCATACACCAACTGGCATTCGCCCTTATCGTATTTTAGACAGTTTAAAAGATAAAATCAGCTAACGATGCATTTATTGACGGATTTAAACCCTATTAAAGCAACTGATGACAGCCTATTTTAAATGCTTTTAAAGGCACTTTAATTTAACTATCATCATTTGATTAAACGCACTTAAAGCACACAAATTTAAATTTTAAAAAGTCCACTATAAAAACTTTGTAATTAATCGCAGTGGTAGATATTTCATACCAAGACCGATTGGCAACCAAGGCCACAGCGGAACAAAGGCTTCTTGTACATTGGCTTCAATAGCTTTAATAATGACATCGGCACCTTCTTCTTCTTCTACTTCAAAAGGTAAATATTTTGCGCCAATATTTAAATCAGTACGCACATATCCAGGATAGATGGTAGAAACATGAATGGGTAACTTTTCCTTTAAGACGTCTGCACGTATGCCTTCTGCCAAATGCGCCAAACCCGCTTTGGCGGCAGCATATGTAGTCAAATGCCGCGGCAACCCACGAATGGCTGACATGCTTGAGATTACAACCAAATGCCCACTATTTTGACGGCGAAAAATCTGCATAGCTGCTTCACACTGTGCTAAAGCCGCAATAAAGTTGGTTTCAGCAGTTGCCCGATTGATGTTAAAACGACCATGCCCAATAACCCGACTGTCGCCAACACCTGCATTAACAATGATTTTATCTAATTTGCCAAACTCACCAGCAAATTCTTCAAAAATTTTAAATACATCATCATAGACTGTTACATCAAGTGCTTTGGTAATCACTTTAATGCCATATTGTTTTTGTAGTTCTGTCTTTAAAGCATCCAATCGCTCCAGACGTCTGGCGCAAATTGCCAAGTCATAACCTAAAAATGCAAATTTTCTTGCCATCATTGCTCCAAGACCCGAGCTTGCCCCGGTAATGAGCACCACTTTACCCGCACCAACACCGCGAATATCATTTAAGTCTTTGATTTTATTAAAACGGTTGGCAAGAACTCGTCCAAATTTATCCGCTTTGGCAAATAATTCTTCTAATTTTTTCATCAAAAATCCTTAGCTTATAAAAAATTTTGAGTTTTACTGTCTGATAGATTGGCTAAAAACCGTGTTGCCATTTGACCTGCTTTTTGAAGAGCTTTTGTGCCACTTACAGCCAGATGTTCAGTAAGACCCAATTTTTCTGCCAAGGTTGGTTCAGTATAGCTTTGTAATAAAAATACATCGTGTTTATTCATTTGCTCTAATAAATACGCATCTGATGTCATGATACCATCAACTAGGTTTAAGGTTTTGGCATCCACTCCAAACCAAAATTCGCCAGTAGCAATTTTATCGATATCAATATGTTGACGATGTTTTTGAATAAAATCTTTAAATAATTGATGAATGCGATTAATGTCTTCTTGATATTTGGCGCGGTCTTTGTCGCTATTTTCACCAAACATGGTAACCGTGCGTTTATATTCACCCGCGGTAAACATCTCAAAGCCAATATTATGTTGTTTTAAAAATTCGTGAAAATTAGGTAATTGCGATACCACGCCTACCGAACCAATCACCGCAAATTCACTAGCAAGAATTTTATTGGCGGTGCATGCCATCATATAACCGCCACTGGCAGCAATTTTATCCACACAGATTGTCAAATCAAATCCGGCATCTTTTAATCTGACTAATTGGGCTGCAGCCAGTCCATAAGCATTGACTTGTCCGCCACCACTTTCAAGACGAACCACCACTTCATCACCTTGTTTTCCAGCACTGATAATGGCGGAGATTTCTTCGCGTAAATTTGCCACAGCATCGGCTTTAATATTACCTAAAAAGTCTAATACAAATACTTTTTTACCACTATCTTGATGTTTTTTTTGTGATAATTTTTTGGATTTTAGTTTGGTAAATTTTTGTAAACAACATGGTTTATTAACAGATTGTTTAAAAACATGGTCAAAACGCTGCTGCTGTTTTTGTTGAATTTGATTTAAATGTACAAGGCGCAATTTAGCAGGTTTTTTTGGGGAATAAAAAAGCATAATCTCTTCACTTATTCAAATGGAAGTTATTGTTATCATACACAGTATGATTTATTAAGCAATATCATAATGGGGTAAATCATCAAAAATAAAAGCCCTATTCTTTTTTGTTTTCTTTGTTTTCACATTTTAGCCCAACACCGCGCAATCTGCCTTGGTTGTCAATGTCACGCACAATCAATGACCATGAGTTATTTAGACGCACTTTATCACCTTTAACTGGTTCGGTGGTAAAATGCTCACTCATAAATTCGGCAATGGTTTTGTGTTTTACTGTTTGTATTTTTTGCAAAAGCTCATCATCCACACCTGCTAACGTGGTAGTTTTTTGGGAGAATGTTAGAGCATCTAAGGCATAGGCAACGGTTGGCATTTTTTTGGTTACAAATTCACCATGCCTGGTTTTTTGGTTAGCCAGTCCATTAAATGGTAAATCGGCGATGCGCACATGGGGTGATAATAACCAATCGCCATAAAATTCACTGTTTTTTTGATATTGTGCGGTGGTGTTATTAAAGACACGAGCAACTGACATGGCATTTTCAGCGGATAAAATGTACCACACAACATCATCTACTTTAAGTACTGTATCTTGTTGAATATTAACTAGTCTTTGGTTGCGAACAAGAGCAAATACACTTAGGTTGGATTCTTTGACTTTATTGGAAATGTTTTTTGGATGCCGACCAATAGCAAAGGCACCTTCTTTAACCTCAAATTCATAAAGAGTCATATTGGCTTGGTCGCCAACCCAAATTTCCTGAGTGGCTTTGGGTTCATTGTCTGTAGGTACCCAAACTTGAAATATTCGAGACATCAGTGCAATGCTGGTTCCTTGAACAAGTAGCGATAAAATCACCACACCAAACGTTAGATTAAATGCCAAATTTGCCCCTTCAACATGATTCATAACGGGCAAAATAGCCAATGTGATGGGTACAGCGCCTCTTAAACCAACCCACGAGATAAAACCAATCTCCGTTTTTTTAAAACCAAAAGGCAATAGACTGCTTATCACTGCAAAGGGGCGAGCAACCAGCAATAAAAATAAAAATACCAACAATGAATAATGCCATACTTCAATTAATTCTGTTGGTGTTACCAAAAGCCCCAGAACAACAAACAAAAGAGCTTGGGAGAGCCAAGCAAAACTGTCCATGACCCGTAACACATGCTCAGTTGCGCGCACTTTAGTGTTGCCAATGACCACGCCTGCTAGATACACTGCTAAAAAACCACTACCACCTAAAATATTGGTTGCACCAAATACTGCAATGCCTGCTGATAAAATTAAAATGGCATACATACCTTCTTCTAAACGCACCTTTGGGAGCAGGCGTGATAATAAAAATCCCGCCAAAAGACCCAAAACCAAACCAATGCCAATTTGGCTGATTAACATAAAGATGGTACTACCAAACGTTTGATTTTCTGGACTGATATTTAAAGCAATCATTACTGTAACCAGTAGGATTGCCAAGGGGTCATTTGCTCCTGACTCAATCTCTAACGTTGCTTGTACGCGGTCATTTAATTTAACCCCACCATTACGCAACAAACTAAAAACCGCTGCCGCATCTGTTGAACCAACAATTGCAGCCATTAAAATACCCAATCGCCAATCAATGCCAAAAAGCCAAGAGATAAATACTCCTAGACATAATACTGTTGCCAAGACACCCCAACTTGCCAATACAATAGCAGGCTTTAAACCAACCCGAAAAGAACGCAATGATGTACGAAGTCCACCATCAAGCAAAATACATGCCAGTGCTGCCTGTCCAATAAAATTGGCAAGTGGGTAATTGGCAAATTCAATTCTTAAAATTCCATCTTCACCAGCTAACATACCTACACCCAAAAAGAATACTAACAACGGTATACCAAACTTTGAAGAAATTGTACTGGTCATAATGCTGGCAAAAATTAATAAAGATGCCACCAAGTAAAGCACATTGAGTGTATTCATAAATAATAAATAAACCATTAATTTAAAATGTAAAATCAATAGGATGGAACCAGAAATTCAACCAAAGCGTAACAGCTAGATTTTAAAAAGTCAATGGCTTACAAAGGGTAATTAAAAACATAAAAAACATAAAAATTTTCGTTGAAATCTTGCGCCATGACACATTAACAGGCATAATGTGCAGTTTAACCATATTTTATTATTATCATTTTAATCATAAGGCAAAATTATGATGCGTAGTCATTATTGTGGGCTTGTCAATGAGACATTAATTGACCAAACTATTACCGTGGCAGGCTGGGTTCATCGTCGTAGAGACCATGGCGGGGTTATTTTTTTAGATTTAAGAGATAGAGAAGGTTTATTGCAGGTTGTGATTGACCCAGATACGCCCGAGGCTTTTGCAATCGCCAACGCCGCTCGTTCTGAATTTTTGCTAAAAATTACTGGTCGTGTACGCGCTAGATATGCAGGTACTGAAAACCCCAATATGACAAGTGGTAATGTAGAATTATTAGGCAAAGAAATTGAACAGCTTGCCAAATCCGAGACGCCACCATTTCAGCTAAATGATGAGTTTACCAATATATCTGAAGAGCTGCGCCTAAAATACCGCTTTTTGGATATGCGTCGTCCAGAGATGCAAGAGCGCATGAAGTTTCGTGCCAAGGCAACTTCTGTCATTCGCCGTTATTTAGATGAACATGAATTTTTAGACGTTGAAACTCCTGTTTTGACCCGAGCAACCCCTGAAGGTGCTAGAGATTACTTGGTGCCATCACGAACCCATCAAGGTGAATTTTTTGCCCTACCCCAATCACCTCAGTTATTTAAACAATTATTAATGGTTGCAGGGTTTGATCGTTATTATCAAATTGCTAAATGTTTCCGCGATGAAGACTTGCGTGCTGACCGTCAACCTGAATTTACCCAAGTAGATATTGAAACGTCATTTTTATCCGATGACGAGATTATGGATATTGCCGAAGGTTTGACCAAACAATTGTTTAAAACGATGTTAAACGTTGAATTTGATACCTTTCCACGCATGACATATAACGATGCAATGCGCGATTATGCATCCGATAAACCCGATTTGCGCATTCCGTTAAAATTGATTGATGTTGCAGACATCATGAAAAATGTAGAATTTAAAGTGTTTAGCACCCCTGCTCAAGACCCCAAAGGTCGCGTTGTTGCTCTACGTATTCCAAATGGTGGTGAGATGAGCCGTAAACAAATTGATGAATACACTAAATTTGTTGGTATTTATGGAGCAAAAGGTTTGGCATACATTAAAGTTAATGATGTAAGCAAAATCAATAATGGTGTAGATAAAGAATCAGGATTGCAATCGCCAATCATTAAAAATATGACGGATGATGTTTTGCTTGAGCTTATCAATCGCACCAATGCTCAAAATGGCGATATTATTTTCTTTGGCGCTGATAAAGCTAAAATCGTCAATGATGCTATGGGTGCATTACGTGTTAAAATTGGCACAGACTTAGATATGCTGACTTGTCAATGGGCGCCACTTTGGGTTGTTGATTTTCCGATGTTTGAGGAAACCGAAGATGGTAAATGGACGTCCGTACACCATCCATTTACACGCCCTAAAGGCACAGTTGATGAAATGAAAAACAGTCCAGAAACTGCTCTTTCTATTGCCTATGATATGGTACTTAATGGCACTGAAATTGGTGGCGGTTCACTACGTATCAATACTTTGGATATGCAAAAGGCGGTATTTGAAGCTTTAGGCATTTCTGAAACAGAAGCTGAAGAAAAATTTAGTTTCTTATTAAACGCTTTAAAATATGGCGCCCCTCCACATGGCGGTCTAGCATTTGGACTTGACCGATTGATTATGTTGATGGTTGGTGCAAACTCCATCCGTGAAGTGATTGCTTTTCCAAAAACCAAAACCGCTGAATGTCCATTAACTGATGCGCCTGCAGCAGTAGACAGCAAACAGCTTCGTGATTTGGGCATCCGTGTCCGCGAAAAAGAAAAACCTCAATCTTAATATAAAGTTGGTTTGATGTTTTTTATTTTAAAATTTGTGCCAATGTCTGTTTTGTGGGTATTGGCGCAAGTGGTTTCATTTTTTGCAATACTTGTCAATGCTAGTATTTATCGGGGAATTTGTATCAATTTAATGCTGGTTCAACCTTTTAAATCATCCGAAGAACGAAAAAAACTCGCTAAAATTATTCTTCAAAATCAGCTTGCTAGCACCTTATACAGTGCTAAAAGTTGGGTAATGTCGCCTGATTGGTCAATTGCTCAAATAAATACCATTCACCATGGTGAGATTTTGCAAAAAGGTTTGGCTTGCCCTAATGGCATGTTGATTATTGTTCCCCATATTGGTACTTGGGAAATGATGAATGCTTGGGTAAGTAGATTTGGCGATTTAACCATTATGTACAAACCATCAGGCAATTCCAAATTAGATAAAATTGTTCTCCAAGGTCGCGAGAAACTAAATGCAACATTGGTACCAACCGATGGAAGCGGTGTTAAGGCCATTTTTAAAACCTTAAAAAATAAAGGTTTTAGTGTTTTATTACCAGACCATGTTCCAGATAAAAATGGTGGCGAAATTGTACCTTTTTTTGGCATCCCAACCATGACAGGCACACTTGCAACCAAACTTGCTAGTAAAACAAACTGCGCATTAGTAGGATTAACTTGTATAAAATCACCTCATCAATCAGGTTTTGAAATTTTTTGTTATGATTTAAAGGATAAAGATTTATATAATAAAAATGATATAATCGCTACCACTGCTTTAAATCATGCTATGCAAACAATGATTGAAAAGCATTTTGAGCATTATATGTGGAGTTATCGGCGCTTTAAAACCACGCCTTTTGGTGAAAATCCTTACTTATTACCATTTGATGAACTTCACACCCAAGTAAAAAATTACAAATCCAACACATCATCCGAGCCAAGTCATGACCGAAACTAACTATATTCTTTGTATGAAATGGGGAAATAAATATTCTGCTGAATATGTTAATCGCCTGTATCGTATGGTTAGTCGGCATTTGAGTTTGCCTTTTGAGATGGTGTGTCTAACTGATGATAAAACGGGAATTTATCCACAAATTAAGTGTTATCCAATCCCAGAACTCAATCTACCCGCCAATCTACCCGAACGTGGCTGGAAGAAACTAACTACTTTTAAGCCTGATTTATATGGCTTAAAAGGCACTGCATTATTTTTGGATATCGATATTGTTATTGTGGATAACATTGATTGTTTTTTTACTCACCAAACCAAACATCAAGATAGTGTTATGATTATTCGTGATTGGAAGAAACCATGGCGAATGGTGGGGAACAGTTCAGTATATCGGTTTAAACTCGGACAAAATACATACCCTGATTTGCTGAGCTATTTTGAAAAAAATTTTGAAACAATCCGTAATGAAGTCCGTCATGAACAGGCATTTCTATCCAATTATTTACGAAAATATCATCATTTAGAATATTGGGATAGCTCTTGGTGTGTCAGTTATAAATATCACTGCCTTCAAAAAATTCCGTTTGCTTATTTTATCCCGCCCAAAAAACCCATTGGGGCAAAAATTGTGATTTTTCATGGTGAAATCAACCCACCTGATGCTATAAAAGGCGGTGGTGGAAAATGGTATCGTCATGTTTTACCAAGCGATTGGATAAGGGAGGCTTGGCAATGAATGGTACTTACCGCCTATCCGTGGTTATGATTGTTAAGAATGAAGCTAAAAATTTAGCAATATCATTACCGCCCTTAAGGGGTTTGGCTGATGAAATTATTATTTTGGACTCTGGTAGTACAGATAATAGTCGCGAAATTGCTGAGCGTTATGGAGCAAAGTGGTTTGTTAATACTGATTGGCAAGGTTTCGGAAAACAGCGTCAAATTGCTCAAAATTATGCAGCAGGTGATTGGATTTTAGCACTTGATGCTGACGAAGAAATCACACCTGAGTTAAAAAGAAGCATTTTAAACGTTATTCAAACCAAACCAGAAGATATAGTTTATGGAACAAAGCGTCTTGATTTTATTTTTAATTATCAAATTGATAATGCTTATTGGGGCGTAAAATCATACTGGCGATTATACCCCAAAAAATATCAATTTAATAAATTAACTGTTCATGAGTCTTTGGATGTTGGAACAGCAAATTTAAAAATATTGAAAGGATTTTTATATCACCATACCGCGCCAGACCCGCAATTTTTATTAAAAAAACGTTTGAATTATGCTGAAATTTGGGCTAAAGAAAAATATGAACAAGGCAAAAAAACAAATTTTACAAAAATAATATTAAATCCTCTTTGGCAATTTTTTCGTCAATATTGGCTTGATGGTAGATTTTTACAGGGTCGTTATGGCTTAATTTATTCTTTAATCTTTACATATTATACTTTTAATAAATATTTGCTTTTATGGCACTATAATTTAAAAAATCATCATGATAAAAATTCTTCTCATTAATTTATCACAATCTTGTGACAGACTGCAAACGCAATTGAAGCAATTTAAAAAATTAAATTTGGAATTTGAGCGCTTAGAGGCAGTTTCAGTTCAGCAAATTTCTGAAAAATTTTATCAAAAAAGTCTAAAAACAAGTCAAAGATTGATGAAGCAAACAGAATTAGCCTGTTTGTTAAGTCATAAAAAAGCATGGCAATATGTTTTTGATCATAAAACTCCATGCGTCATTTTAGAAGACGATGCTGTGATTGCTGGTGATTTTAAGTTATTATTATCTGAGCTAGAAAATATTCATTTTAATAAAATTGATTTAATCAACCTGGAAGTCCATGGAAGAAAAAAAATAGTTAGCAAACAAAAAAATATGGATTTGTTAGAAAAAAAATATCAATTATATGAACTATTTTTGGATAAAAGTGGTGCTGCTGGTTATGTTTTATATCCATCTGGTGCCAAAAAACTGCTAGAACAACTATCAAAGCAAATATGGCTTGCTGATGCGATCATTCACAATTGTCCAAACATGCATTGCTATCAAATAGAACCTGCAGTAGTAATACAAAGTGATAGATGTTCCTGGTATGATATACCATTTTCAGATTATGCTTTTCATTCAATGATTGGGAATATAAAAAATACACAAAACATTAAGTTAAGCATATCGCAAAAAATAAACTTAAAAAAGAATCGTGTTCTAGCTCAAATTTTATTAGCATTCCGCACAATATATGCTAATTATTTGGGAGAAAAAAGATATATTTCAGTCAACAAAACAGATTTTTAAATTGGAATATGAGAAACATATGCATAATTATGTAATTAGTGTAAAAAATTCTTATAAAAGAAGAGAACATATTACTCAAGAGTTTTCTAAGCATCATATTTTATTTGATTTTTTTGATGCAATTACATTAGAGACGATAGAAAGAGCCTGTAATGAACTATCTATTTCTTTGGAAAATTCTCAATTATCTGATGGAGAAAAAGCCTGTTTTCTCAGTCATTTATGTTTGTGGAAAAAATGTATTGACAAAAAATTAGATTACATTGCAGTTTTTGAAGATGATGTTTACTTAGGGAAAGATGCCAATAGTTTTTTTATGGATCATAATTGGCTGACTAACAATCAATTTGATTTTATCAAAACAGAAACTTTTTTACAAGAAAGAAAATTGGCTTTTAGTTCAATAGATTTGCCAAATAATCGAAAAATTAGAGAGTTAAAGGAACCTCATTTGGGCACAGCAGGATATATTATCAGCCAAAAAGCAGCTATATCCTTATTAAATTATGTAAAATCCTTTCCGGAAGAGAAATTATTGCCAATTGACCATATGATGTTTGAGCAATATTTGTATTATAAATCCAGTTCACCTATTTATCAGATGATTCCAGCTATTGTTGCTCAAGAATTCATCTTATATCCAAACCAAAATAATATGCCTAGCAGCATAGAAGAATCTCGTTTATTGCGTAAACAAAATAAACAAAAGCGCCCATTATTAGATAAGATAGCAGGAGAATTATCCAATCTTTTTCGAAAGACATTGGGTAAACTTCTTCGAACTAGAGTTACCTTTTATTAATGATATCTTAACTTATCATAAATGATAAAATAGGAAAAGAATCAAATGAATGATCTAGAAAATATTACTCTTTGTTTAACTATCGGAAAAAGACCACTGGAATTAGAGCAAAGTCTGAAAAGCCTTTTGTCTCATCTAGATTTTCAAGCAATTATCGCTATTAATGATTTTGGTGATCAGCAAACCGATGAAGTATTTTTAGATTGTTGTCCAAAGGGAAAACTCATTAATCTTCATAAAAATATTGGTCATCATAAAGCGGTTGATTACATGTATAATCATGTGAAAACGGATTATATTTTTCATAGCGAAGATGATTGGTTCTTTGATGATGCCCCAAATCTAAATAATGCTATTTCATTATTGCAAGAAAATAATAAAATCAGTTGTGTTGGTTTTAGAAAAATTGATGATTTTATCTATGATGAACAATCTAAACAAAAGATTGAAAAAATAGATACCAAAATCGGTGATTATGTTAAAATGAATAAATTGCATCAACAATGGCATGGTTATTCGTTTAATCCACATTTAGCTAGAAAATCTTTATGGGAGCAGTTTGCCCCTTTCTCTCAATTTAAAAAAGAACGTCATATTTCACGTTTTTTACGAAAAGAGGGGTATTATATGGCTTATTCGCAAAATGGAATCTGTTATCATATTGGACATAATAGCGTCTCTAATCCACCAAAAAATTTATGGCAAAGATTAAAGTTTTGGTGATTAATGATTGTTTTTTAAATACAACAAGTATTGTTATAAATTTAATCAGTGTCCATCATGGAGTTTGTATGATTCAAAGTTATGTCATTAGTTTAGAATCCGCAATAGAAAGACGCAAACATATTAGACAAGAATTTGGTAAACAAGGTATTGATTTTAAATTTTTTGATGCCGTTACTCCACCTCAAGTTTCTAGAATGGCTGAGGAGTTTTCGATAGATATTATGAGAGCAGATTTAACACAAGGAGAATTGGCATGCTTGTTTAGCCATGTACAATTATGGAAAAAATGTATTGATGAAGATTTGGATTATATCGCAGTTTTTGAAGATGATGTTTACTTGGGTGAAAATGCTAATTTATTCTTAACAAAAAAAGAGTGGATACCAAAAAATATTGGTATTGTTAGATTGGAAATCTTTGAGCCAATTGTTGTTATGCAGCATAATTTTATACCAACTCTAGATGATAGAAAACTAAAAAAAGCAATGGATATACAATTTGGCTCGGCAGGTTATATTATCAATAAAGATACTTGCTTTAATTTATTAAATTTTTTATCTAAATCAGCAAAATTGGTTCCTGTTGATCACTTGTTATTTGAGGTTTTTATCAAAAAAGGATTGGCAAATATTTATCAAATAACTCCTGCTTTTTGCGTGCAATCAGATAGACTATTTTTAATAAAAAACCACAGTAACAACGATTATAAAGTTTATAATAGTGATCTAGAGAAAAGTCGAAGGGAAAGATTTGAGAAAAATCGAAAGGAAAAATTTGAGAAGAAACAAAAATTAGAGAGAACGAAAAAGATAAAAAGAGAGCTAATTCGCATTGTTAATAATATATTTAATATAAAATATAGGATATATAAAATATTTCTATCTCAGAGTATTGATTTCAGATAAATTATTTAGGAAAAGAGCAATGGTTTTCATTATTTAAAAAATATGATAAATATTCAAAAATATCGTTATTACAAAAGATAAAAGATTGGTTAATATAGTGAATTTTTTATGTATGCTATTAAAGAAAAAAATATCAAAGAATTATCCATAATAATTAATGATTTTGAAAAAGAAACCAAGGAATTAGAAAAGATAAAATTCTATAAACAAAAAATAATCAAAAACTTTTACCATATTTTTATTCCTAAAGAAAAGCGATTATTAATGGAAAAAAATGCTGACGTATGTCAGCAAAAACATTTATATGGATGTTGGAAAGCATTAGCTAAACTTTATTTTAATAATGATTTACCAGAAATAACCATAAAATCAAAAAAAAATTTTCCAACTCAAAAAATTATTTGGCAGTATTGGGGGCAGGGAATAAATAACAATATTCCAGAAATTGTACAAACTTGCTTTGATTCAGTAGATAAATTTAAAAATGATTATGTAATCATCCGCTTGGATGATGAAACAGTTGCTGATTATATAGAATTTCCGGATTTTATATGGAAAAAAAGAAAGAATCATCAATTTAAACATGCGTTTTTTGCTGATTTATTACGCCTAACTTTATTGTATCTGTATGGTGGAATTTGGATTGATGCAACCGTTTTGCTAACCAATCAAATTGATGATAGAATATTAAATCAAGATTTTTTTATGTTTCAGAGGGATTTTAATTGTCAAAATAGAGATTTTTGGAGAAATATTAATGCCAATTATTTTGAATGGAGTAACGACCACCATATTAATGTTTTAAATAGTTTTATCGTTTCGAGAAAAAGTAATAATATAACAAAAGATTGCTTACAATTACTTTTAAATTTTTGGAAAAATCAAAATAATATTACTCATTATTTTTTCTTTCAAATTATGTTTGATCTATTATTAAAAGAATATATTAAAGATGCAAATTTATTAATAATTGATGATACTTTACCACATCTATTATTTTCTAAAATAGATAAAGAATTTATAAATCAAGAGTATAATGAAATATTATTAAAATCAAATATCCATAAACTAACTTATATCAAATCGAGTATTTTATCATCATCCACATGGTATGGTGAAATAAAAAATCTAATTTATCATTAAATAAAAAACTTAATCCATTTTTAAAATATAATCATAGCTTATGTCCATTTTTACCTTCTTTGAAAATCGTTTAAATCCTTACCCAAAAATTAATCTACCCATTCCAAAAAATCAAGGACTATTTGCTTTTTTATGGGCATGTAGTCAAGGAGCCAGAGGCTGGATTTTTTTAAGAGCATTATTATCCATTGCTTTAGGCGTTTTTGGCTCATTGTTATTTGCATGGGTTGGTGATGTTGTAGACTGGTTAACCACCTACACACCCGGGACACTAATGCAAGAAAAAGGTCAAACCATTGCATGTATTTTAGGATTGTGTGTTTTATCCATCTTTGGCGAATTTATCAGCAATTTAATTCAATTTCAAGTATTACAAGGTGTTTTACCAATGCGACTTCGTTGGTGGTTTCATAAGCACATGCTTGGGCAGTCCATGCAGTTTTACCAAGATGAGTTCTCGGGTCGAGTTTCAGCAAAGGTAATGCAAACCGCCCTTGCTGTTCGTGATACCATGATGACGATCACACAAATGGTAGCGTTTGTATTGGCTTATTTAATTACTAGTGGAGCTATTCTTTTAAAATTAGACTTTTGGTTATTTTTACCATTTTTAGCGTGGCTTTTATGTACAGTTGTGATTATGAAGTTTTTTTTGCCACGTTTAAAACGCTCTGCCAGCCGCCAAGCCAATGCTCGAGCTTTGATGACTGGGCGCATCACCGATGCTTATGCCAATATTGGAGCTGTAAAACTGTTTAGTCATTCTAGCAGAGAACTTGCCTACGCTAAATCTGCCATGAATGAATTTATGGATACTGTCCATGACCAGATGCGCTGGGTGTCCATTTTGGGAACAACAACAGAATTTATGTCTTTGGTGATGATTGTTGGTAGCACTGCCATTGGTGTTTATTTATGGCTTATTGGAAAAACTACAGTTGGCGCAATTGCCGTTGCCAGTGGGATTGCCTTACGCTTAAAAGGTATGATTCAGTGGATTATGTGGGAGATGGCAGGATTATTTGAGCATATCGGCACCGTTCAAGATGGTATGAAAACCTTAACCACGCCCCATGCGATTACTGATAAAGAAAACGCTTCAGAACTGCTGGTCAATCAAGGAGAAATTTGCTTTGATGATGTGGCGTTTAATTATGGTCGAGGTAATGATAAAATTCTGCTTTTTAATCACTTTAATTTAACCGTCAAAGCAGGCGAGAAA
>CAKAQU010000009.1 GCA_916720335.1 uncultured Moraxella sp.
GATGAGCCTAAAATTGCCTTATTAATTCAATCAATTCAAAAAAGCAAACGTGGACTGATTAAGTAATTATTACAACTCGTTGTTTTGTATTGATTTAAACCCATAACAATGTTTGTTATGGGTTTTGTTGTCTAAATTTACAGATAGACTGATAAAAATCTTTAATAAATTAAATTAATTTACTTGACTTTTTCTATCTCTTAAATCAAACTATATTGTTGCTGATTTGTTTATCTTTATCATTTATAAATAAATCATAACGTTATAAATAATTGATTTTAATCAAAAAATTATTTTTAAAAATAATGACAAGGAGAAAAATAAATGTCTGAACAACGTGAAAATTGGTCGGCACGTTCCGGCTTTATTTTAGCGGCGATTGGGTCGGCAGTAGGGCTGGGTAATATTTGGCGATTTCCATATGTGACTTATGAAAATGGCGGCGGTGCATTTTTATTACCTTATTTGGTGGCGTTAGTGGCAGCAGGTTTTCCTTTGCTGTTTTTAGATTATGTAGTTGGGCAAAAATATAAAGGTGCTCCACCCACTGCTTATCGACGCATGATTAAGTCGGCTGAAGGTATTGGCTGGTGGCAGGTAGCAGTTTGTAGTATCATTGGAATTTATTATGCCAGTGTGTTGAGTTGGGCGGGTCATTATACGCTTTACGCTTTTACTCAAGCATGGGGGCAAGACCCAGGTCAATTTTTTGAAGCAACTTACTTACAAGCAGGCAGTGGACTTGATTTCACCATTGTACCTCATTTATTTATTGACATCGTTTTAGTTTGGGCGGTTGTCATGTTTATTATGTATGGCGGCGTGCGTAAAGGTGTGGAACTGGTTAACCGAATTTGCATTCCCTTACTTATTTTAATGTTTGGTGTGATGGTATTTAAGGCGAGCCAACTTGAAGGAGCAAGCGTAGGACTGGACGCTTTATTTGCACCAAACTGGGAAAAAATGACTGACCCTAAAGTTTGGCTGGCGGCTTTTAGCCATGTATTCTTCTCAATGTCTATCGGTTTTGGGATTATGGTAACTTACGCCTCTTATCTTAACCGAAATGCTAATTTAACAGGTTCTGGTTTGGTGGTTGGTTTTGCCAACTCATCATTTGAGATTTTGGCGGGAGTTGGGATTTTTTCTGTATTAGGTTTTATGGCAACTGCAACTAATGTTCCTGTGCAAGAAGTTGCTAAAGGCGGTCCAGGTCTTGCATTTGTGGCATTTCCAAAAATTATTTCAACCATGGGCGATTCTGGCACCTTAATTGGGGTACTGTTCTTTGGTTCGCTCTTTGCGGCAGGATTGACATCCATGGCAAGTATTGTACAAGTGCCAATTTCAGCGGTTAAAGATAAATTTGGCTGGTCGCATAAAAAAGCAGTGACTGTAGTAGGCGGTGTATCAGCGCTTATTTCGGTATTTTTGTTTTCTACCAAAACAACCATTACATTTGTGGACATTGTTGATAACCTTGCTAATAATATTGGCATCGTTTTGGGTGCAATTTTATCCATCATTTGGGTAACTTGGTTTAATCGTCCTGTAGCAGCAAAACTAGTCGCTCACATTAATGCCATTTCAAGTTTTAAAGTGGGCAAAATTTGGTTATTTATGCTAACAATTGTTACGCCATCAGCATTAATTACCGCATTGGTTCTAACCTTAAAAGAATTGCTAACCAAAGGTTATGGTGAGTATGATGTATTGACTCAGGTGATTTTTGGTTGGGGTACGGTGGCATTTTTTGCACTGGTGGCACTGGTGTTTACTCTTGCAAAAGGTCATGCATCTCATCATGAACATAAAACAGGCATAAATAAATAAGGAGATGTTGTATGAGTTCATCTGCATTAGCGGTGATGGTTTTTGCCATGGTAGCAATTTGGGGCGGTTTGATTTGGTCAATCATCCATTTAGTCAAAAATCCTGATATTGATATGGATAAAGTACCAAATGACCATTGATATTTGATAATATTTGGAATAAAAACAAATGCTTGTAACAATATTGGCAACAATACTAGCGCTGTCCTCACCAATTTGGGTGCCTATACTTATCACCGGGTTGTATACCTTTGTGATAAGAGGTAAGCTGCCTAAAACGTCGTTAATCACAGCAGATAAATTGTATTGGGTGTTTTATTTTGTGTGTTGGATCAAAGCAGCCTCAGTTTTTGTTAGCGAAATATTTAGCTGGCAAATCAAACCACTGTTTCAGTGGTTGTGGCTTTTTGGACTAGGTCTACCAATGTTGATAATCGTCTTTTTGATTTTTATATCATCTATGATGGCAAGCGATTCTTGGTAATTTAGTTGTGAAGGACTTATCATAAAAAACACGCTCTTTTATGCGTGTTTTTTATCATTTGATATTACAGATTATTTGTAATATGCATTTTGAGTTTGAGTATGGTCTGTTTCATCAATGACTTGGGTTAGTTCGGGAATTTGTTGTTTTAGTTGCACTTCTACGCCTTGACGTAAAGTAACATCAACAGCAGAACAGCCTTGACAGCCGCCACCAAATTTTAAAACAGCAATTTTACCCGCTTCATCTTCAAGAACTTCTACTAGTTCCACATTGCCGCCATGGCCGGCAAGCTGAGGATTAATTTCTGATTGTAATACATAATTAATGCGTTCTTCAATGCTGGCATTTTCACCAACTTGAGGAACTTTTGAATTGGGGGCTCTAAAGGTTAATTGACCACCAAAACGGTCTTTATTGTAGTCAATAACAGCGTCATGCAGATAAGTGATACTAGGCGCGTCAATATAGGCGATAAAATTAGGATAGGTAATTTGCAAATCACTGTCTATGATTTCGTCAGGATGACAATAAGACATACAGCATTCAGCTCTTGGTGTGCCTGCGTGTTCTACAAAAATTCGTACGCCAATTCCTTCAGTTTCTTGTTTAGCAAGTAGTTCGCTCAAATAGGCTTGCGCAGATTCAGTAATTACAATATTACTGGTTAATTCGTTGGTGTTTTCACTCATGATTGTCTCAAAAAACAAAAATTTTCTCTAATATGGTAACATAACGCAAATTTATCAAGGTATATTGAGATTTTTATGAATAAATTTGATTATTTGGTGTTTATTGGTCGGTTTGAGCCATTTCATTTGGGTCATAAATTTGTTATTGAACAAGCTATGCAACAGGCGCGACAACTGATTATTTTAATCGGTTCGGCAAATGCTCCCCGCACGCTCAAAAACCCTTTTAGTTTTGATGAACGAGTCTTGATGATACAAGGCGCTTTTGATGATAACATTTGTCAGCGACTGCATTTTTTACCAATAGATGACACTTTATACAATGACCATCAATGGATACAAAATATTCAATGGCAAGTTAGCGCAGTTACCAAGGATGATGTGAATGCAAAAATCGGTATTATTGGTCATAATAAAGATGAAAGTTCTTATTATTTATCATTATTTCCACAATGGTGCTTGGTAACTTTACCCAATTTTGAAAATTTATCAGCCACTCCATTAAGATTGAGTTATTTTTCAGGTTGTGATGATATTGATAGATATTTGCCAGCGTCCAGTCAAAAATTTTTACAGAATTTTAGTCAGACCAAAGATTTTTCTCAATTACAAAAAGAATATCAACATATCGTAAATTATCAAAATGCATGGCAGCATGCCCCTTATCCGCCAATTTTTGTTACCACAGATGCGCTGATTGTGCAGGCGGGACATATTTTATTGATTGAGCGCGGTGGGGAATACGGTCAAGGGCTTTGGGCAATGCCCGGAGGTTTTTTAGATAAAGATGAAACATTGTTACAATGCATGATGCGCGAAGTAAAGGAAGAAACTGGACTTATTTTGAATAAATCATGTATTAAAACCCAAGAAATCTTTGATAAGCCTGACCGCTCATTGCGTGGACGTACCATCACCACAGTGTTTTATTGTGAACTTTATGGTAATAAGTTACCCACTGTTGTCGGGGCGGATGATGCCAATTGTGCATTTTGGCTGCCATTGTCAAAACTTGATGGCAATCGTTTTTTTGAAGACCATTATGGAATTATTGTCAAAATGCTTGGCTTGTAAATTGTATCAAACCACCAAATCAATACAGTTAAAATAGTATTTCAATACGTCCAAAGGCGGCTAAATGATGTTCTTGATTTAAATCTTCGTTGTTATAAAAACTAATCTGGCTTTGTACAAATAACCAATCGCGCCAAATCGGCTGACGATAACTAACATAAGGACCGTAATTGTTTAAATTGGCTTTAGAATGATTATTGACATCACCACCCAAATAAACACCATAACTAAATTCTTTAACACCATGTTTTGCATGCCATTGATGCTGTTGATATAAACTGTGACTCCAGTTTAGGTCTTCTTCATGATTTTTGTGTGTATAAATAAGATGTGAGCGACTGTATAACGTACGCGTTTTAGACTGAGGCTGTGAAAATTCCATAGTGGATAGGGCATAATGTTCACTTTTTGTGCCGTATTTATAGACTTGCTCGATTTTGCTGTGGAAGTGGTGCGGTAAATCCCATTGTTTTTGTCCGTATAGTTTAAGATAAACATCACTGCCACGCAAACCTAAATCTAAATCAGCCTGAATGTTTAAATCCTGTTTTAAACGGCTAAATCGTAGAGCTAATGATGAGTTGTCTTTGTGGCTTTGACGGTCAATCAGGTCATCAGTTTTGCTTGGACGAGTGGTCGTGTGAGCACCACCACCTTGTTCATTGTCCAAATCATCATCGCCAATAACCGCTTGCAAATGGTGTTCTAAAGTTGGTAGGCGGATTTTACCACGCAGACGAGGTTTAAAAACCAAACCATTGTGTTTGTCATCATACATATCCAGCATTATCCGTAAACTGGCTTCAGCAGGTTTGCTCGGATTGGGCGTACCAAAAAAATCATCTAATTTATAAGCGGTGGCGTCAATAAATTTTGTCAAAGAACTTTTGTGTTTATCAAGCCAAGAGTTGTGCTTTTTTGGCTCAAGGGTAGAGGTGCTTGAAGTGGTGGTAAATTCATTGTTGGTTATATTGACGTTTTCTGAAATGACATTATTTACATTCTCAGTATTTTCAGCAAAGGCACTAAAACTGCATAAACTAATGCAAATTATGAATGTTTTTGGATGAGGGACAAAATAAAACATGGTAAATATCAATGGATGAATTAAGTAATCATAACACAATATAAGTTTTTAGAAAATAAAAAAGCTCCTTTAAGACAGGAGCTTTTAGCTAATTTATAGGCGTGATTTATTTTTTGTTTTTGGATTCTAAAATAAACACATCTTCAGCACTGGTACTGTATTGACCATTGGTACTATATACAGTAATAGTAACAGGTGTATGACCTTCTTTAATCACTTTAGGGTCGCCAACAATGCTAACAGGGATGTTGTAAGGTTCATTGGCGTTTAGTGAAATTTCTTTAAAACGAGACCGTAAAGTCAATCCTTCCACATCTTCTAGTTTAACTTTATAGGTTTGTTTTTGGTCGGTTTTGTTAATAATCTTAACCACATAACTGTTTTCAACCATGCCATCACGGCTTTTCATGCTAAGTTGTTTACGTTCATGACGAATTTCCATCTCAAGAGGTTTGCGACCTAATCCCACCAATGTTGCAACTATAATTAGCGCTGATAAAACAAAAATATAGGCAAAAATACGAAAACTGAGTAATTTGGCTTTTTTCTTCTCTACCAATTGACGTTCAGTAGTATAACGAATTAGACCGCGCGAATAACCCACTTTATCCATAATTTCATTACAAGCATCAACACAAGCAGCGCACTGGATGCATTCAACTTGTAAACCATTACGAATATCAATCCCTGTTGGGCAGACTTGCACACACATGGTGCAATCAACACAATCGCCAAGGTTTGAATGTTCAGCATTTTTTCTTCTAGCGCCACGCGGTTCGCCTCGCTCATAATCGTATGAAATGATTAAAGTATCTTTGTCAAACATCACCGATTGGAAACGACCGTAAGGGCAGATATGAACACACATATGTTCGCGCATATAGCCAGCATTCATATGGGTTACAAATGTAATAATGCCGAAAAATACCCAGGTCATTTTACCCCAACCCATAAAAAATGGGGTAGAGCCGTTAAAAAACAAATAATCTGTGCCTACTACCAGCGCGATAAAGGTCAAAGCAGTAATGGCACTAAAAATGCCCCAAATAAAATGAATCAAGACCTTTTTGGCAAGTTTTTTGCCACTCATGGGTTCTTTTTCAAACTTCATGCGCTTGTTGCGTTCGCCAAGCACCCATTTTTCTACGTGTTGATATAAATGCACATAGATGGTTTGCGGGCAAGCATATCCACACCAAATCCGTCCTGCATAGACCGTTACCATAAAGAGCAACATGGCAGCAATCATAAAACAAAACGCAAAAAAGTAAAAATCTTGAGGCATAAATGTTGCCCCAAAGATATAAAATCTGGCGCTCATCACGTCAAATAAAATTGCCTGATGACCATTCCAGCGAAACCATGGCATTACCAAAAATCCCACTAAAATTGCATACATTGTAACTAAACGAATGTTTTGGTATTTGCCCTTTACAAAACGTGGGTGTATGCGTTTTTTGGTGGCATCTGGTACCGGTGCAATGGGAATTTTTTTGACAGGTTCAGGTTTGGTTTTTTTGGGGGTTTCAGGAGGTATTTTTTCGTTTGATTCAGACATGGCAACAACCTTAGCTATGGAAAATATATTTAGTCAGACAAGTTGGTAAAAAATTTCTCAACTAAATACATTTTTGGCTGGGTAAATCTAAATTTCATTTTTAGAATATGCTTATTCTACTACGTTTTATCCAAAAGTCCAATAAAGCCGTAACAATTTTAACATTTAGTTGCATATTAGAAATTTTGATTAAAATTGGTCATTTCTTTAATTTGTTTATATAACACCTTTTGTTCTTGGCTAGGGCGAGCTGATTGCAATGCCATTACTTTAGACATATCGCCTTCAATAAAAATTTTCCCAGTCATAAACGCTTCTAGCGCTGTATCTACAGAATTATCATGAATAATTTGATTGAGTGTATCTTGGTCAATATAAATTGTGGCATCAGCGTTTTGAATGTGGTGTTGGTTGATTTTTCCAGCCTGTAAGTGCAAAAGTGTTGGGTTTTCAGATTTAACGGTAACATTGATGGTAAGTTCAGCAAGGTTTGGAGGTAGATTTAATTCACCTACTTCTTGATTAAGTCTAGCAACTGCATCAAACCATGATTGAGTTAAAAAGTTAAAGGTTGTAGTTTGTGTCATCAGGTATCCTTAAAAAATTCTTGATAGTTATCATTATTATAAAAGAAATTTACTATAAAAGGGTAAAAATTCACCTTTTGTTCTTAAAATCACGCCAGACCTGCCAAAAAATTGATTACCATCAAAGAAATTTGTAAAAAAACAAGAAAAATTTGCCAAAAAATTGCATTATTTTTACAAAAGGTAGCGGAAAATTTACAATAGTGTTGTATAATACAACATGAAAACTTACAAAAACACCTTGTTATAAGTGTGGATTTGTTAAACGCAAGCTAAGTGTTGTTGTTAAATTTTATCAATAATTTGCAATACACAAAGTCAAAACACGACTTTCGCAAGCAACATAAAATCGGTTAGAATCAGCCATTTTTATTATATCCATTCATTGTTTTTAGATGGATTTTAGTCTTGCCTGTTGGTTGGTCGTGATATTTGTTAAAAATTGCGTTACAATATTAAAACAAATTTTAAGGCGTGGATTTTGGGTAAAGCAACATTACTAAATGATATTACCCTAAACGCAATACAAAAATAATCGGGCTGCACAGGAAACTATCCAATGAGTCTATCTAATACAACAGTAGCCCCCCTATCGGTTGACCATGAGTATGAAATTAGCGTTGTGCGTTTCTTTACTATCATGGCGGTATTTTGGGGTATCATCGGCATGACTGTTGGTGTGTTTATCGCATCACAGTTGGCATGGCCAATATTAAACTTTGACACTGCTTGGCTATCATTTGGGCGTTTAAGACCGCTACATACCAATGCGGTAATTTTTGCATTTGGGGGTTCAGCACTTTTTGCAACTTCCTATTATATCGTTCAGCGTACTTGTAAAACGCGGCTTTTTGCACCTTATTTAGCGTGGTTTACGTTTTGGGGTTGGCAGGCAGTAATTGTTTCTGCGGTCATAACTTTGCCACTTGGTATCACTACCACTAGAGAGTATGCAGAGCTTGAATGGCCAATTGACATCTTGATTGCTTTGGTATGGGTTGCTTACGCTATTGTGTTTTTTGGCACATTAATTAAGCGTAAAACTTCTCACATCTACGTAGCAAACTGGTTCTTTGCGGCCTTTATCATTACCATTGCTTTACTGCATATCGTTAATAACCTTGCTATTCCGTTGTCTGCTTGGAAATCTTATTCTTTGTTTGGTGGTGCAACAGACGCAATGGTACAATGGTGGTATGGTCATAATGCTGTTGGTTTTTATTTGACTGCTGCGTTTTTGGGTATGATGTATTATTTTGTACCTGTACAAATTGGTCGACCTGTTTATTCTTACCGTTTGTCTATTGTGCACTTTTGGGCATTGATTGCTTCTTATATGTGGGCAGGCGGACACCATTTGCACTATTCAGCATTGCCTGATTGGACACAGTCTTTGGGTATGGTATTCTCATTAATTTTATTTGCACCTTCTTGGGGCGGTATGATTAATGGTGTTATGACGTTATCTGGTAGCTGGGATAAGCTGCGTACTGACCCAATTATTCGTTTCTTGATTGTTGCTTTATCATTCTATGCAATGAGTACCTTTGAAGGTCCAATGCTTTCCATTAAAGAAGTAAACGCCATCAGCCATAATACAGACTGGACAGTAGGTCACGTGCATTCCGGCGCGTTGGGCTGGGTAGGTATGATTACCGTTGGTTCAATTTATGTATTGTTGCCACGTCTTTATAATAAAGCAAGAATGTATTCCATCAACTTAATTACTGTGCATTTCTGGCTGGCAACAACCGGTACAGTGCTTTATATCGTTGCTTTGTGGATTTCTGGTATTACCCAAGGTCTAATGTGGCGTTCTACAAACCCAATTGACGGTACGCTAAATTATGACTTTATCAGTTCAGTTGCTGTTTCACACATTCCATTTGTAGTGCGTGCGTTGGGCGGTTTCTTGTATGTAACGGGTATGATTGTCATGGCGTATAACTGCTACAAAACCATCAAAATGCCAAGTACATTAGGCGAAATCGCTGATGGTACTGGCAGTAATGCTGCTGTTGTGAACGCATAAGGGGAGAACCATGTCAAATCTTACTCATGAGATTGTTGAGAAAAATACGGGTTTACTGGTCATCTTTATTGTTATCGCCATTAGTTTTGCAACTTTGGTTGAGATTTTGCCATTAATTTATGATGCCAATGCCCCTGACAAAGGTGGTGTAAATAAGCCTTTACCAAATATGCGACCTTGGACAGCGTTAGAGCTTGAAGGTCGTGATATCTATATTCGCGAAGGCTGTCATGTTTGTCATACGCAGATGGTTCGCCCTTTGCGTGCTGAGGTTGAGCGTTATGGACCTTATAGTCGTGCTGCTGAATCCGCCTGGGACCATCCATTTTTGTGGGGTTCTAAACGTACAGGTCCTGATTTGGCGCGCGTAGGCGGTCGTTATTCTGACCAATGGCATAAGGACCATTTGATTAATCCACGTTCAGTCATGCCGTCTTATCCTTGGCTTGAGAAAAATGAAGTTGACGGTAGTAAAGTTCAAGCCAAAATGCGTCTATTCAAAGACCGTTTTGGATTACCATACACCGAAGCTGATATTCAAGCAGCACCTGACCAAGTTCAGGGTGCGACCGAGCTAGACGCACTCGTTGCGTATTTGCAGCAGCTTGGTATTGCGATGCAGGGTCAACGTTAATGAACTGGGGCGTTTTACATAGTATTGCAACGGTGGCGGCTTTTGTAGCGTTTATCGCCGTTGCATGGTGGGCATATTCCCCCAAAAATAAAAAACGCTTTGAAGAAGATGCACAACTTGCGTTAGATGGTGAATCGCATTCATTAAAACAACGCACTAAGGATATACAATGAGCTTTTTTTGGAGTTCTTGGATTACTGTCCTATCGCTAGGCTGTTGGTTATTTATCTTCGGCGTATTGGCATGGACTTTAAAAACAAAACCTACTTTAGATGAAAATCATACCACCGGTCATGAATATGACGGCATTAAAGAATATGATAACCCTTTACCAAAATGGTGGTTAGTTGTATTTTTTAGCACATTGGCTTGGGGTTTGGGTTATTTTGTCTTTTATCCATCAATCCAACCAGCCAACTGGAAAGGTTTGGCTACAGTTTCTGTAGATGGTCAGGAAGTTTCTTGGACATCAGCAAATGAACTAAACAGTGGACTTGAGCGTAACAATCAAACCTTTAACAAAAACTTTGAAGAAGTAATTTTAGCAGATGCAGGCGCAGAAGGGGCGTTGCCAATTTTAGCGAAACTAAATGAATTGCAAGCAACCCAAAGAAAAAATGCCGAACCTGATAAAGAATTGCAAACTCAAATTGATGAGCAAGTAAAATTACTTGCACCTTTTGTGGATAAACTAGCACAAAACCAAGAAGCAGCAAAAATTGGTAACAACTTATTTTTGCAAAACTGTGCATTGTGTCATGGTTCAGATGCTCAAGGCGCCAAAGGTTATCCAAACCTAACTGATAATGACTGGCTGTATGGCGGTAAACCCGAAGAGATTTTGCTAACAGTGCACAATGGTCGTGTTGGTGCAATGGCAGCATGGCAAAAGCAATTGGGTGAGTCTGGAGTTCGTGCAGCTGCTGAATATGTACTAAGCATTTCAGGCAATCAAAATGGTTATGAACTTGACCAGGCTAAAGTTACTCAAGGTAAAGCCATTTTTGAAGCTAACTGCGTACTTTGTCATGGCGCTGATGCTAAGGGTCAAACTGCGATGGGTGCACCTAATTTAACCGATGATATTTGGTTATTTGGCGGCGATCGTGAAACTGTGCAGCAAACCATTCGTCATGGACGTTCTGGTGTGATGCCTGAGTGGAGTACTAAGTTGGGTAATGAGCGTATCATGCTACTTGCAGCATATGTTCGCTTTATTAGTCAGCAACAAGACGCTCAATAAAATCACTGAACCTAAAAAAAGACCTTAATGATTGATTTAAGGTCTTTTTTTAATCCAGTCAATTATTTTGATAGATTGCTACTTGTAGCCAAATATTGGCTTGAATGTAGTCATGAACTTTAATGCTGCTAGTTTGGACAGTGGTTGGTGTGGCAATGCGCACTACTAAAGGCTTGCTGCCATATTCGCGCAAAATTACTACATCAAACAGAGTAATGTCTTTTTCAAAAAACCGAACTTGGCTAATGCCCAACACTTGACCTTGGCACCACGCCTCATCCTCTTGACCGTAGGTATCCCCAAACAAATAAATACAACTATGACCCAAATTAATTTCTACAGGAGCAAGGGTTGCATTTGGGTCTTCCGGTTGCCATGCTTTGATTTGTTCATTGATATTGTCAGGAACTTGTCCATTATTTTTTGAAACAATGTCATTAAAAGCACGATGATAGCGAATTGCTTTAGGATCTTCTACTAAAATTGTTTGTTCTTGATTACTGGGTTCTATCTGGTATGCCCAAGCGCTAAAATGAGCAGTATAAACTTTATTTGCTTGATATTGATGATTATTAATGCTGTAAAGTTGGTCAAAAGCGTAGATAATGGTTCCATCTTGGCTTTTTAATCGTAAAATGGCATCAGCTGTTTTTTCGCAGCGAATGATTCGTTGAATTTCGCACTCTAGTACATAAGGACTTTCTACACAGGGAAAGGCATTGATGAAGGCGGTTGGTTTACCATCAACCATTGATAAAATTTGTTTAATATGACAGGTTTGATTTTGTCCTAACAATAAACGAGCATTGCTTGCCATATTGGGGGCGAGACCCACAGGTAGTGATGCATTTTCCAGCATTTTTTGCAACCAGTTGGGCACATCTTGACCAATATTATCTGTTAAAATTGCCCAGTGGTCGCCATGTCCTGCGTTTTGTTCACAAGGTAAATCCATTTTTTGTAGAAGATTTGGTGTTGGTTGCTGATAATTGTAATGCAAAGTTTGATGGCTGCTCATGATTATCCTAAAATTGTAAAAACCCTATATTTATAAGGGATAATTTTAAAAAATCAAGCTGTTAAATCAGCCAATTGTAATTCAAAGTAAATTAACTAGCTTGGTTATTAGGATTGTCTGCTTGGGTAATAATGTCAGCATTAGGGTCGCCAAAACTTAAAATCTCTACAAAATTTGGTTGCACCTGTAATAACAATTGTTCAGGTTTTACCACTCCACGATTCACCTGTATTTTTTTTAGACGCTCATGAAAAGATTTTGGAAACCAACGTCCAATTTGTAGATAAATAAAATTATCTTTGTATTCAATAAAAGGTAGCCCCTTTAGCTTGGGAGATAAACTTAGCAAAAATGGCAAAGGGTCTTTTTTGAAAAATCGTCGATACCAGCGTATAAATAGTAAAATAGCAGGGGCTTTCCACCATGTTTTGGCGTGCAAATCTAAGATATCCGTTTCACTGATTTGCTCAAAAACCAATCTTTGTTGATGTTTATCCAAACGAATTTGAGTGAGTTTAAAGTTACTGGCAACCGATAAATGCAGTCCTAAAACATCAGCAATGCAATATAAACGTAAATAACCATCAAACAGTTCAAGACGTAATTGTAAAAGCAGTCCTACATTTTGCACCACAAAACGATTTAACGCATCATTGATTTGTTTTTGGTTAATAGTGATTAATATTTCATCAACCAAGGCATCAGCAGTCATAGCGTAGCTGTGCTTGATATTGCCTAAAGTATTTTGCCAGCTTGCAAATAATCCTTCAATCAAAGCAGCTGTTGTGGTATCGTAATTGTGAGTAAAATCGTCTTGAGTTTCTGATGTCATAATTTAATTGCTTGATTCATATATTATGGCTAAAATTATTATAAGTAAGTAAGAATGATTTATTATCACAGTGTATAATAAGAAATCATCTTTAAAACATAAAACATTACAAAAATTCCCCACGCCATAAATCATTCAGGGTTTCTCGTTCTTTGATAATTCGATGAGTGCCAGCGTCACATAAGACTTCAGCAGGTCTTAGGCGGCTGTTATAGTTGCTTGCCATTACAAAACCGTATGCACCAGCACCAGTTACTGCCAAAATATCACCAACGCGCAAATCCAATAAACGATTTTTGCCTAAAAAATCACTAGATTCACACACTGAACCAACAATATCCCAAGCCTGATAATGATTGTTTATTTCATTTTTGGATAAAATGGCTGGAATAATTGCCATTTGTGATTGGTATAAAGCAGGACGAATCAGTTCAGACATTGAAGCATCAACAATCGCAAAATTTTTGTATTGAGTGGGTTTTAAGACGTCAACGCGTGTCAAAAGCACACCTGTGTTGGCGACGATATTACGACCAGGCTCTAGATGTAGTCCTAAACCATATTGGTTTTGTAGTTTGGTGAGTTTAGGCAGTAACGCCCCTGCAAATTCACTGACACTATCGGGATTTTCGTCAATATAACGTACACCAAGCCCACCACCAAGGTCAATGTGTTTTAGGTGAATACCATTATCTGCCAGCGTGTCAATCAGTTCAATTAATTTATCTAAAGCATCTACAAAAGGTTTGGTTTGAATGAGCTGTGAGCCAATGTGGCAATCAATGCCAATAATTTCTAAATTAGGTAAACTTTGAGCGATTTTATAGCTATTCAATGCATCTTCATGATGAATACCAAATTTATTGTCTTTCATACCTGTGGAAATATAAGGATGAGTTTTGGCGTCCACATCGGGATTGACACGAATGGCGATAGCAGCAGTTTTACCTAGTTTTGTAGCAACTTGACTGATAAGTTCAAGTTCGCTCATTGCTTCAACATTAAAACAGCCCACACCAACGTTTAAAGCAGTTTCGATATCGCTTGCGGTTTTACCAACCCCAGAATAAACAATTTTTTTAGCATTGCCGCCGGCTTTTAATACTCGAGCTAACTCCCCTAAGGATACAATATCAAAACCCGCTCCAGCCTTGGCAAGCACTGACAGGATTGCTAAATTGGAATTGGCTTTAACTGCATAGCAAATTTGTACATTTTTTAGGCTACTAAACCCATCAACATAAGTTCGATAATTGGCAAGCAACGCATTTTGGCTGTAAACGTATAAAGGTGTACCATAGGCTTTAACCAAAGTTTTTACACTGACGTTATCAATATGCAGTTCATTATTTTGATAATCTAAAAATGGTAGGGCTTCTGCTAAAATGATTGGGTCAATGTATAAATTATTATTTTGAATTTGGCCAGCTTGTCTAAAGGTCATAATGCACCGAAAAACGAAAAAATTTACCCATTTTAGCAAAATATGCTAATTTTGCCATATTTTTTTAAAAATAACGATCACTTTTAGATGGACAAAAAGTAACAATTCAGCAAAATTAAAATATGCTACAATAACAAAAAAATTAAATATTATTGTACAAAATGACAAAAAACCTTCAAGATAAATTGGTTGCGTGGATACAACTAACCCGTTTTGATAAACCCATTGGCATTGAACTTCTACTTTATCCAACATTGTGGTCACTATTTTTAGCGAGTATGACAAAAAATCAGTTACCATCAGTGAAATTTGTAGTAATTTTTGCGCTAGGAGCGATATTAATGCGCGCTTCAGGTTGTGCAATTAATGATTTTGCTGACCGAAAAGTAGATGGTAAAGTTGAACGCACCAAATCTCGACCTTTGGCTGATGGGCGATTATCTGCAAAAACAGCTGTGGTGACGTTTTGTGGTTTGTCTTTATTGTCAGCAAGTTTGTTATTATTTTTGCCAGTGCAAGTGTTTTATTGGTCGTTGGTTGCAGTGTTTTTAGCGTTTATTTATCCTTTTATGAAACGCTATACTCATTTGCCCCAAGTGGTACTGGCAGCAGCGTTTGGTTGGGCAGTGCCCATGGCTTACGTGTGTATTTTGGGTTATGTAGATGTATGGGGCTGGCTTGTTTTTGCTGCTTATATGTGTTGGACGGTAGCTTATGATACTGAGTATGCCATGTGTGACCGCAATGATGATATAAAAATCGGCGTTAAGTCCACCGCAATTTTATTTGGGCGTTTTGATGTTATCATTATCATGTTGTTGCAGGGTATTTTTGTAACGTTGATGACGGTGATTTTATATCATTATTTTGCCAATACAAAAATAGGTGTCATTCCTGTTTATGCAATGTTTGTAGTAGCAGCAATGATGGTTAAACAGTATCATCAAATTAGATATAGAGAACGACTAGCGTGTTTTGCTGCATTTTTGGCAAATGCGTGGGTAGGGCGATTTGTATTTTTGGTCATTGTGGTGGCAAGTTTTATGGCTAATTTATAATGTGCCATAAACTAGTTTTGGTAAAATAAAAAACCCTAAGCAAATTACTTAGGGTTTTTCTTATATGGTGCCCGAGGCCAGACTTGAACTGGCACGCTCAAAAGAGCGAGGGATTTTAAATCCCTTGTGTCTACCGATTTCACCACTCGGGCAAGGTTTGGTTGGAGGCTGAGGTCGGAATCGAACCGGCGTACACGGAGTTGCAGTCCGCTGCATGACCACTCTGCCACCCAGCCATCGCTTGAATGATGCATATAATATCAAAAATTTTTTAGATTGCAAGTATTTTTTTTAAAAAAATATCCATAATTTAGAAAAAACTTGCTTTGAACATAGTTTTAGGTAATTTACAAACTGTTTTTATGAACGCACAAGTGCAAAAACTTACTAAAAATGAGCAAAAAATACGTTATAATGAAAATCTTTAACTTTGTGCAATGGTTGTGTGTTATTCTGTATAAAATTTTATCAAGAATTAGCAAATTGTAACAAGTTTAGCAAGATTAGAGGCTTTATAACACAAATAAGAAAGGTTTTTTATGAGATTCAATTTAAAAACGCTGAGTATGGCGTTGGCATTTAGTAGCATGGCAATACTTTTTGGTTGCAAAAAACAAGAAGCAAAAGATGCCAAGACTGAGGCTTCAGCTCAGCAAAAAGCGCCAACGCCTGTGGTGGAAGTGCAGGTGATTGAACTGGGTGTTGTGCCAATTATGCAGACGTTTTCGGGTCGAGTTGCAGCTTTTGAAACGTCCGAAGTGCGTCCACAAGTTGGCGGGATTGTTGATGCGGTTTTGTTTAAAGAAGGCAGTTTTGTTAAAAAAGGACAGGAATTATATCGCATCAATCGTGATAATTATGTTAGTGCTGCCAATACTAGTCTTGCATCCATCGCTACTGCTGAAGCCAGTCTTGTCAGCGCCAGAGCTTCTCTTGCTGCTCAAGAAGCAACTCTTGCTCAAGCTCAATCAGATTTAAATCGTGTACAAAGTTTGGTTGGCATTGATGCTGTTTCTAAACAAATGTACGACCAGTATAAAACTGCCGTTCGTACTGCTCAGGCAAATGTTGAGGCAGCCAAAGCAACGGTTAGACAAGCCGAAGCATCCATCAGTAGCGCCAAAGCAGTACACGATGCTAGCCGTTTAGACATTGACCGCACCATTGTTCGCGCGCCGATTTCAGGCAGAGTGGGCATTTCGTCAGTAACATCTGGGGCTTTGGTATCGGCATCACAAGCTACCCCGATGGTAACCATTTCTCGTACGGATGTGGTGTATGTGGATATTCAGCAGTCATCATCAGAAATGTTAAGATTGCGCCAACAAATTGAATCAGGCAAAGCAGGTTTTGGTACAACTCAAGTACAAATCGTTTTAGAAGATGGTGAAATATATCCTTTAATTGGTAAATTAGCGCTTTCAGATGCTAAAGTAGAAAAAAGCACAGGCACGGTTACATTGCGTGCTGTATTTGAAAATCCAAACGGTGTTTTAATTCCTGGAATGTATGTTAATGCTAATCTTGCCCAAGCAGTGATTGGTAATGCAGTACTATTACCACAAACAGCAGTGACTTTGACACCAAAAGGTGAAGCTGAAGTATTGGTAGTAAATGGTGAGAAAAAGATTGAAAAACGCACCATCAAAACATCAGGCACGTTCAAAGGTCAATGGGTAGTAACTGAAGGTTTAACCAATGGTGATGCGGTGGTGGTCATGGGTGGTGCTAAAGTTACTGCAGGTCAGGCGGTTGAAGTTAAGCTGGCAGGTCAAACCCCCGGGCCTGCCCTTGAAAATTCCAATGCTCAAAATCAAGATGCCCAAAACCCAAATACCCAGGCACAAAACCCCGAAGCAGCATCTCAACCAGCCCAAAACCCTAGTGCTCCAACTGAAAAAGTAGGTCAAAATAGTGTCATGGCGCCAAAGTCTAAAGAGCAAGAAGATGAAGCAAATGCCGCGCAAAAAGAAGCTGAAAGCATGGCGGATGGTAGCGACAGTTCAGGCGATTAAGGAAGACCTATGTCTAAATTTTTTATTGAGCGTCCCATTTTTGCGTGGGTTATCGCTATCTTAATTATGTTAGTTGGTAGTATTGCAATTTATGGGTTGCCTATTGAGCAATATCCGCGCATTGCACCGCCAACAGTGTCTATTCGTGCCACTTATCCAGGCGCTGATGCTGAAACGGTGGAAAACTCTGTAACACAAGTAATTGAACAACAAATGAAGGGCTTGGATGGTTTGTCTTATTTGTCATCGAGTTCATCATCAACAGGTTCGGCAGAAGTTACTTTAACTTTTGATAACAGCATTGACCCAGACACCGCCCAAGTGCAGGTGCAAAATAAACTGCAAGCTGCGACCAGTTCTTTGCCTGAAGCAGTGCAAAGACAAGGTGTTACCGTCAATAAATCGTCCAGTGGATTTTTGATGGTTGCAGCATTTGTATCAGAAGATGGCAGCATGTCAGAGGATGATATTGGCGATTATCTAAACTCCAGTATTGTTGACGCGGTTAGCCGTGTCAATGGTGTCGGTTCGGTTAATGTTTTTGGCTCTAGTTATGCCATGCGTATTTGGCTTGACCCTGAAAAACTGCGTTCATATTCGTTAATGCCATCAGATATTTCTGCAGCAATCAGTAGTCAAAACGTGCAAGTTTCAGCAGGTCAAATTGCGAATTTACCATCTGATGAAACGCGCCAAGTTATCAATGCCAGTGTTAGTGTTCAAAGCTATATGCAAACCCCTGAAGAATTTCGTAAAATTTTGGTGAAAACCGATGCTTCTGGCGCTAAAGTGTATTTAGGTGATGTTGCTGATGTTGAGCTTGGTAGTCAATCTTATTCATCACGTACACTGTACAATGGTAAAACAGCAGCAGGCGTGGCAATCAGTCTTGCTTCAGGTGCCAACGCTTTGGAAGTTCGTGAGGCAGTTGAGGCTCGTTTAAATGAATTATCCACGTCTTTTCCAAAAGGTTTAAAATACGAAGTACCTTACGATACTACGCCATTTGTACGCTTATCCATCACTCAAGTTGTCAAAACCTTACTTGAAGCAATTGGGTTGGTATTTTTGGTGATGTTGCTTTTCTTACAAAGTTGGCGCGCAACTATCATTCCAACTTTAGCTGTTCCCGTAGTTATTTTGGGTACATTTGCATTGTTATCGCAATTTGGTTTTACCATCAATATCTTAACCATGTTTGCAATGGTGCTTGCTATTGGTCTGCTTGTAGATGATGCAATTGTAGTGGTTGAAAACGTTGAACGGATTTTGGAAGAAAATCATACCATTTCAGTCAAAGATGCTACCATTCAGTCTATGGGTGAAATCAGTAAAGTAGTCATTGGTATTGCTTTGATTTTATCCGTGGTTTTTGTACCCATGATTTTCTTTGGTGGCTCTAGTGGTGTCATTTATCGTCAGTTTGCCGCAACGCTCATCATCAGTATGTCGTTATCGGCACTGGTAGCACTTATTTTTACTCCAGCGCTTTGTGTAACCATTTTAAAACGTGGTCAGCACAAAGATGTGCAAACCCAAAAAGGCTTTTTTGGTTGGTTTAACCGTCTATTCTTAAAAGCCAGCCAAAAATATGAAGGTTTTGTAGGCAAAACATTCAATGCCAAATTTGTCTATTTGGTGCTGTATGTGGTGATTGTGGCAATTTTTGCACGCACGTTTGTTAAATTGCCCAGTTCATTTGTGCCAGAAGAAGACCAAGGCATGCTGATGACAATTGTACAATTGCCAGCAGGCTCCACGATGGATAAAACCAATCAAGTCATGGATAAAGTTTTAGGTTACTATCAGACCCAAGAAAAAGATAATGTTGATAGTGTATTTACCATTTCAGGTTTTAGTTTTATGGGAAGTGGTCAAAACATGGGTATGGCGTTTGTTAAACTCAAAGACTGGAGTGAACGCACAACTGATAAATCAACCGCTCAAGCCATCGCTCAGCGCGCTATGGTGATGAATGGCATCATTCCAGAAGCTAAACTAATCTTGCCACTTGCGCCTCCAGCGATTCAAGGCTTTGGCACATCCTGTGGGTTTGATTTGCAGCTGCAAGACCGCGGTGGCGTGGGTCACGAAAAGCTTTTAGAAGCGCGTAACATGCTGATGGGTATGGCAATGCAAAGCAAAGACACCATTGGTTCAATTCGTCCAGGTGGTCAAGAAGACGCTCCTAAATTAAAAATTGATATTAATAGAGAACAAGCTGCCGCCTATAATTTATCCATGTCAAACATTAATAGCACCATTTCTCAAGCGTGGGGAAGTAGTTATGTAAATGACTTTATTGACCGTGGACGCATTAAAAAAGTCTATCTACAAGGCAAACCTGATAGCCGTGCCACCCCTGAAGACATTGCTAAATGGTATGTGCGCAATAATAATGGTGAGATGATTTCGTTTGCTTCATTTGCAACCAGTCGTTGGCAATATGGTTCGCCTAATTTAACACGATACAATGGTTTTTCTAGTATGGCACTGCAAGGTACTTCAGCTCCTGGAAAAAGTACTGGTGAATCAATTGCTGCAATGGAGGCAATGATGAAGCAGCTGCCAGAAGGTATTGGGCACGAGTGGACAGGCTTGGCACTAGAAGAGCAAAAATCAGGCGGCAAAGCTCCAATTTTATACGCTATTTCTATTTTGGTGGTGTTTTTATGTTTGGCAGCACTGTATGAAAGCTGGTCAATTCCATTTTCGGTGCTTTTGGTGATTCCGCTTGGAGTATTGGGTGCGGTATTATTTACAGCAATGCGTGGTTTTTCAAATGACGTGTATCTGCAAGTGGGTTTGCTAACGGTAGTTGGTTTATCCGCTAAAAATGCCATCTTGATTATTGAGTTTGCTAAAGAAATTCAAGAACAAGGCAAATCCTTAAAAGAATCAGTAATGACCGCGGCGCGTATGCGTCTTAGACCTATTATTATGACATCTTTGGCATTTGGTATTGGTGTTGTGCCTTTGTATCAAGCAACTGGTGCAGGTTCTGGCAGTCAAAACGCTGTTGGTACCAGTGTTCTTGGTGGGGTGATTACCGCAACATTTTTGGGTATTTTCTTTATTCCGATGTTTTATGTATGGGTGCGAACTATTTTTCCTTACAAGCACAAACCCACTGTAAATTTGGATAAGTCAAACTCATAAGGAGAATCAAAGATGATAAAACAAATACATTTCTTTACTATTGCAGCTTTGAGCTTGGCGATGTCTGCTTGCAGTGTTATCCCTCCAAAGGCACAAACACCGATTGCTGTGCCAAATGTGCCTTTGGATAAAAACTTCGAAGTTCTTGACCAAGAAACCATCAGCGTGCCTCAAAGACCTAGTTTGGCGGGGCTGCGTTGGCAGGATTTTTATGCTGACCCCAAATTAAAGCAGTTGATACAGATGGGGCTTGAACATAACAAAGATTTGGAGCAAGCTATTTTAGCAATACAAAGTGCTAAAGCTAAATATCAAATCACCAGTGCTGGCGGTTTACCAGCTGTTGGCGCTAGTGCTGGAGTGACGCGTTCAGCAGGCGGAAGAGACCAAAATCCAAGTACAGCATATAACGTTGGGCTGGCGATGTCCAGTTATGAATTGGATTTTTGGGGTAAAGTCGCCAATAGCAAAGAAGCCGCATTGCATGATTTTTTAGCAACAAATGCTGCTAAAGATGCCGCCCAAATTTCTTTGATTTCCAATATTGCTCAAACTTATGTAAATTTGAGTTATGCACTTGCCCAACGTCATCTTGCCAAAGAAACTCTAAAAACGCGCGAACATTCACTGATGATTACAAAAAAGCGTTTTAGTGCAGGTATTGATTCGCGTTCACCAAGTTTGCAGGCAGAAGCATCTTTAGAATCGGCTAAAATTTCTATTTATGAAGCTGATACAAACATTTTGCAATTAAAAAATGCTTTACAATTGCTTATTGGCAAGCCCATTCCTAAAGAATTGATGCCTGAGATGGCGGTAGCAAACATTACAACACAGACAATTTTCCAAACCGGCTTACCTAGCGAACTTTTGTACTATCGTCCCGATATTGTCCAAGCTGAACATGCATTGCGTGCCGCTGGCGCCAATATTGATGTTGCGCGTGCGGCTTATTTTCCATCGATTAGTTTATCAAGTAATATTGGCTACAGTTCATCTCATTTAAAAGATTTGTTCAATAGTTCAGCATTTGGTTGGTCATTTGGGCCATCAATTAGTTTGCCAATTTTTGATGCAGGCAGTCGTCGCGCCAACTATGAAGTAGCGGAAGTTGCTCAAAAATCGGCTTTAGCAGCTTATGAAAAAACCATTCAAACTGCTTTTAAAGAAGTCAATGATGTTTTAGCAAATCGAGCAACGCTTGGTCAAAGACTGGATTCTCAGTATCGTTTACAAAAAAATTATCAACAAACTTATGATATTGCTTATGCTAGATTTCGTTCAGGTTTGGATGATTATTTAAATGTCTTAGATGCAGAACGTTCATTATTTGCTAATCAACAAGGTATTTTGAGTCTGGAGCAACAAAAAATCATCAGTCAAATTGAACTATATCAACGTTTGGGTGGTGGTGCAAGTTTGACAGCTGAACAGATTGCTGAATTTCATCAGCAACGTGAAGCAATGAAGACGGCAAATTTAGCAACTTTGGCGGATATTGCAAATCAAAAAACACAAATTGAAGATGAAAAGCTGCAATTAACTCAAACCAAGCCTGATAATATTAGAGTGCTTGAACCAAAAAATGTAGCTGGTGTAGCAAATCCAGAAGTGCAATCCGTACAGTCAGAGGCAAATCAGTCTCAAAATGCCACTCAGGCAGACGTACAGACAGACGTTTCTATGCCACCAAATAAGTCTAAATAATAAGAAATAACACACCAATTTGATTTTGGGTGTGTTATTTATATGATATTTGGCTATAATTTTGATTGGTTTAGATATTAAAAAACCCTTGAAATTCATGATTTTCAAGGGTTTTTGACTAAGTTTGATTTAAGTCCAAAATCTATGACTTTTTACCAGCTAGCGCATTATATTAAGCGATAATCCGTCGTCGTCAGATTTTGAGCAACATTTTGCCTAAACTTTAAGCGATTTGATTTGACCGTCTGTTAGTGCCATGGTGTGTTAGCTATGTGTAATTTGTGTGTTATTTTAGCTTGATAATTTATGATAATCAATAATTGTTAGTGATAACACATGACAGTTTAAGACACTAAAAAACCCCTGTAATTTAATAACTACAAGGGTTTTTTTGGGGTTTTATGATAATCAGTGATATTGTTTGATTATAAATGATAGCTTTATAATGGTGGAGATGGCGGGAGTTGAACCCGCGTCCGCCAGCACTACGCCCATGATTCTACATGCTTAGAATCTGTCTATGGCTTTAATCCGCACCGAACCGACAGTCAGGTAGGATTGGACGATTTCCTAAAGTTTCGCCTAAGCTATTGGAACACTAACCTAAACTATCCCTTGTACGTTCGCTTCGGGGTGAGCAACCAGACCAAAGGCAATCTGTGCCGACCCAAGCAGCCCTTAGGCTGCTAGAGCGTAAGTTTCGTCGTTTGCGACTATTTTAAAGGTATGGGTATTTACAAGAGGCATACACTCTTGACATGCATCATTAGGTTTCATTACCAGCGTCAAAGCCAGAACATCCCCAATTGTTCCCATGGTATCATAACTGCTGAAAAATGCAAGTGAATTATGCAAACCTCAACAATTATTGACAATTATTTATGGGCTAAACAAAATTAGTGTTTTGGTGCATAGGCAGCCAGTTCAGGATTAATGTCAGTTTTAGCGACATTATTGGCGTAGTTACATAAGGTTGCTAGCGCTACACCCATAATGACATCAAGCACATTTTGGTCGTTGTAACCTGCAGATTTAAATGCATTTAATTCATCATCAGATACTTGACCACGTTTATCAATCAACTGCATGGTAAACTGTGCTAACGCTTGATATTTTGGATTGTCGTCGATGCTTGTGCGGTTGCGTAATGCTTCTAAAATGGGTTCGGGTGTTTTTAGACGCAACGTAGCAATTTTACTATGACCTGCTACACAAAAATCACAACCATTATGAGCAGCAGCCGTGATCTGTACCACTTCTACTTCTTCAGCGGTCAATGAATTAGAACCGTTCATTTTACCAACTTCTTGATAAAATGCCAATGCTTGGGGAGAGTTTGCCAACACTCCAATAAGATTTGGAATAAAACCATTGGCTTTTTGTACTGCTTCAATACGTTCTTTGGCAGCTTCAGGAGCAGTGTCTGGAGTATGAACAATAAGACGCGCCATAATTTTTCCTTAGTTTTTAAATGGACTTTTGTTATATGGTATCTAGGTTTTAAATTACAAGTCTTTTTTAAAAATTAAAAATTTAAAATAAAATCAATATCTTATAAATTTTTTTCTCAAATTAAAAAAATTTTAATTGAAAAATCAATTACTGTCTATCATATATCACTCAAGAAAGCAATAAAAATTTACGGAGGTTGTATGAATTTCCAAAAATATACCAACAAATTACAAAACATCATTCAAGAAGCCCAAACGCTGGCAGTTAGCCTAAATAATACAAGCCTTGGTTCAGCCCATTTACTTGCGTCTGTTCTAGCCGATAAAGCAGTTTTGGCAACACTTGAAAATGCAGGGGCAAATGTTGCTATTTTAAATCAGGAAACTAAAGCCTTTTTAGAACGTCAAGTAACCACCATGACACCAACAGGTCAGTTAAATTTAGGCGCTGATGCTAGCCAAATACTAAACTTAACTGAAAGTTATGCTAAAAAAGCGGGTGATGAGTTTGTAGCAACTGAGTGGCTACTTTTGGCTTTATGCGAACAAACAGACAGTAAAAAAGTATTTAGTAAAGCAGGCATTAATGCTCAAAATTTAACAAAAATTATTCAAGAACTAAGAGGAAATGACACCGTGAAGAATCAAAATGCTGAAGAAACTCGAAATGCTTTGGAAAAATACACTATCAACCTAACGGATAGAGCTAAAGAGGGTAAACTTGACCCTGTGATTGGTCGCGATGACGAAATCCGCCGTACAGTGCAGGTGTTATCTCGTCGTACTAAAAACAATC
>CAKAQU010000010.1 GCA_916720335.1 uncultured Moraxella sp.
TTTTAATTTTCAACTGTTTTAATTTTCAACTGTTTTAATTTTCAACTGTTTTAATTTTCAACTGTTTTAATGGTTACCTTAGCAACCACTTCGCCATGATGGCGCATTTGCATCACAAGTTCATTCGCTGTCTCGTTCTCCACTTGCCAATCACCAGTAGCTTTTGGATTACCATTGGCGGTTACATTAATACTTTTATTTTTTAGGCGAATCATTGGAATGGTGTGTTTATAACCAGCGTGAGCCATACCAAGTATTTCGTGAGCAATTGCTAAAGCCTGGGCGCGATGTGGAGCGACATAACGGCAAGGCACGCCATCGATGCTAATACAATCACCAAGCGCGTAAATATGCGGAACGCTGGTTTGTAACGTTTCTGGATTGACTGCAATGCCAGTATGTTTGCTAAAAGCAACACCTGCGCGCACGGGCAATCTTTCATCCACCACAAGTCCAGTTGCGACAACCACCTCGTCAAAAATTAGGTTGTTTAGGGTTTGAGTTTGGCAATCTAGTAAACTGATTTGGTAGCCTTGTTTGGTCTGAATCAGCTCTTTAACCATGCTAGAGCCAAACCAATCCACACCAATTTTTGTAATTGCTTGCAAAACTTTTTCACCTGCAATTTTTGGCAATAAGCTCGCCAATGGTCTTGGATGTATATCAATTAAACTTACATGATGTCCAGCTTTAACCAAATCTTCAGCAAATTCAGTACCAATCATACCCGCCCCAATGATGGCAATATTTTTCTTACCATTGGTTAGGCAGTCTTGCAAGCCTGCAAATCGGCTTAAATGATTGATGTGCCACGCCATCTCTTTAGCGATAACATCAGGATAGGCAGGATTTGCCCCGATTGCCAAAACCAAATCATCATAACCAATATTGCCACGAGTGGTATGTACACTTTTGGCATTACTATCAATTGTAGTTACATAGGTGTGGGCAATCAGCTTGACTTTGTTATCAATTGCAGACTGCATACCACTGATGCGCACCAAATCAGCAGGTGTTTTATTTTGACTAATAGCAACTGACAACATTGGTTTATGATAACGATCGCCACTATCAGCACAAATCAACGTAATAGGAATTTCTTTATCTAAAACGCGAATGGCATCAACTACACTCCAGCCAGCAAGTCCAGCTCCAATGATAACCACGCCTTTTTTGTTGTGCTGAAAAAAAACTGTATTGGCAACGGATGCTGTCTTATCTTCTTCATAAGGTTCAAAATCGCTTTTTTTCACTCCACAAAGTGGGCAAACCCAATCATCAGCAATATCGTCAAAACGTGTTCCTGCAGGTATGCCATCTTCAGGGTCACCTGTTTCTTCATTATAAATATAACCACACGCGCGACAAATAAATTTGCGCCATGCTCCACGTCCATCAGCTGGTAAATTAGTTGTTATTGTCATGATTGTGCCTTATTAAATATGAAATTCTAAATCGCTTTTTACTGCTGGCTCGCCCATTATCTGATGCGACAAATAACGCAAATGTTTGATTGCAGGGGTAACGATGGCAACAAACTGGGCTTCTCGCAGGCGTCTTTGTGGGGCTGCGGTCATTACATAACCCTTTGCTCCTTGGTGTAGTAATGCCGCTTGTGTGGCTCTTAGTGCTAGCATTGCTCCTTGTGTGCGCACATCCAAAACATCCAAAAAGAAATCTTTATCAGTGGCAAATGGTGTTTTAGCAAGACCTAATACCTTATTGACCAGCACATCAAATTCAAGCATTAAATTACCTGCCTGATCTTCCAAAAATGCGTTGCTGACTGCCGCTGACCGCTTAATATCATCAATTGCTCCCAAAATAATTCCCGCACCAATTCCCATTTGCATCAACACAAAGGCTCCCCGAATCCGTTCAATAAATTCCTTGCAAGGACTTGCAATTACTTCGGATACATCCACTGGATAATTCTCAAGCTCAATTCGCCATGTACTTGAACCTTCCATTCCTAAAAAGGTTGGACACTGATGAAGTTGCCACTTACTCGCTCTTTCTTGGTCAAATTTTAATAAGAAAAACACCTGCTCATTTGTGCCTTCAACGCTAGCAACCGCGCCGCAGTATTGATTGGGAGCAATGTGGCTAATCCAAGGCAATGTGCCTGATACTTGATAGTTTTTACCGTCCTTTTTGGCGCGAAAAATCATGGGCTCAATATTTGCCCAAGACTTCATTGGATTGGACAACGCCGTGCCGCCAAATGTATTAGCCAGAGTGTGATTGTTTAAAAATTCGCCCTTTAAAAGTGCATTATCTGATTGGTCTAAATACAAGCCGCACACCTGATGACACCACGTCAAAAATGCACTCGTACCACACACACGCCCGACTTCAGCATTTGCTAAAATCGCTAAATCCAAACGGTTGCCATACTGATTTAGATGCGGAGCAAATACCCCAACTTGACCCAATTTTTGCATTTGGGCCAAAGGATAATAGCCCTGGTCAATTTCCAAAACTTTTGGGGTAAATTCTGTTTGAGCGACCTGACCAACTGTGTTTAAAAACTGAACATCATCAACAAATGAAAAAGACATAACCATCTCACTTTTTAAGATAAAAGTTCATTATAAACACTAAACACCCATTATCAAACGCCCATTTTTACAAATCATTAGGTAAAAATGGAATAATTGAATTATTATAAATATCAATTTTGGCATAATCTAATGGCTAGTTTAGCCATGGATTCAAAATATTAAAAGCAGACATTTGTAAATTAGATATAATAGTTGGTTAAATTTTAACTAAATTTTATTATTATTGTTTATTTTTTAATCTAAAAAACTGCAAAATAAACTTTTATTGCAGTTTATCGGTATTTTTGTTGTTACTTCTAGTAACAAAGTGTTATGATATGTAAACACATTATCGATAACATTGAAAATATCTAATTATTATTTATTACTAAAGAATGAATACACAACTTATTTTAATTGCTTTAGGTGGATTAATTGGCGCAGTAGCGCGGTTTGGTCTATCTTTACTGTTTGTATCCGCATCAGGGCAGTTTCCCTACGCAACTTTGATTGCAAATTTAGTGGGCTGTTTTTTGGCAGGCGTATTGCTTGCCATTAACCAAAAAACTGGAGTGCTAAACCATGAATGGCGGGCGTTTTTGGTAACTGGCGTTTTAGGTGGTTTTACTACCTTTTCAGCTTTTGGCATAGAAACGTTTTCATTTTTACAGCAAGGGCTTATTTATCAGGCGGTTTTATACATTAGTTTAACCGTTGTTGGTGGTTTATTAACTTTAAGCCTTGCTCATCTTTTAACCACTGGATTTTTAAGTAAATAAATATTTTTACTCAAAATAAATTATTAAAACGCATTTAAATATTCGTATAATCAATAATAAAAGCCACCTAAATAAAGTGGCTTTATTTAATTAACATTTAGTTATACCGCACACACTGATTCAATAATATTTAAATCAAAACCTGATACATTAAATTTAGCGGGACTGGATAATAAGCGCATATCACGAACATCAAGCAGTTTTAAGATTTGGGCGCCCACGCCAATACTGCGATAAGGTTCACTTGCGTCATGAATGTTTGGCTGGGTATTTTGTTTGCTTAAAGCGCGATTTAAATCAATAGGCTGACCATTATCTATCCACACAAACACCCCATGTTCACTTTTAGCAATTTCTGCCAATGCTGATTGGATGCTCCAACCTTGTTTTTCGGTTTTTGCGGCAAACAAATCTTTTAATGGATTTAAACTGTGCACACGCACAGTAGCAATATTGTCTTTGGGTGCACCTTTGACTAATGCAAAATGAGTTTCACTGGCGCCATATTCTTGAAAACGATACAGTTTAAAAGTTCCAAAATCACTGTCAAAATCACAACAGTCCAACAATTCAACTGTTTGCTCATTAGTCATGCGATAATGAATTAAATCAGCAATCGTGCCAATTTTTAATCCATGTTCTTTGGCAAATACTTCCAAATCATCACGTCGCGCCATCTCGCCATCTTCTTTGATAATTTCGCAAATCACCGCGGCAGGTTCAAGCCCTGCCAGCCTTGCCAAATCACAACCGGCTTCGGTGTGTCCTGCTCTGTGCAGCACACCACCTTTTTTTGCCATAATTGGAAAAATATGTCCCGGCTGAACAATATCACTAGGTTTGGCGTAAGGCGCAACTGCCGCCTGAACAGTTCTGGCTCTATCGGCTGCTGAAATGCCTGTGGAGACGCCTTCAGCTGCTTCAATAGATAAAGTAAAATTGGTGCTAAACTTCGCTCCATTTTTATCACTCATCAGCGGCAAATTTAGCTGCTGACAACGTGCTTCAGACAACGTCAAACACACCAAGCCACGCGCATGAGTAATCATAAAATTAATATCTGATGGCTTGACGTGAACTGCTGCCATCACAATATCACCTTCATTCTCGCGGTCTTCATCATCCATTAAAATAACCATTTTACCAGCTTTAATGTCGTCAATGATTTCTTGGATTGTGTTAAATGTCATGACTATGCCTTAACCTTAATGAATAAATTTTTAAAAACTGTAAAATAACGCTGCTTGTATGGGGTCAATTTGGCATATTATAAGGGTTTTTAATAAATTAATTATTGATTTGATGGATTTTTACCATCAATCATTCATCGCCAAAAAGCTGATGACTAATCAAATCCAAATTTGGCACAACCAAAAGCTCATCGCCAATCTTTACTGCTTGATACACATAATCTTCATCATCATGTTTATTTGCCAAAATCTTTGGCAAGGCATTTTTGATATTAGCTCGCTCCTCTTCATCCAGCTCGCAGTCTTTTACATCGGAAATTTTAACTCTCAAAGTAGTAATTTCTCCTGTTGTCTGAAGTGCCAAACGATGTTTATCGCTATTACCCTCCAAAATAACTAAAAACTGCGCCTCAACTTCTTGCGGAATCAAATGATACACTAGCAAATCTTGGCGAACGTCGTCATGCACCCAAGTATAAGTATCAATTCTTGCAGTTTGTGGCAAAGTTTGTAAAATCAAGCAAGTTGGCAAAACCCAATTTGGCTGCCCAAGCGTTGGAATTATGCTGACTTCTAATGTGCCATTTTCTGGCGTTAATAGACTAACCGCTTCAAATTGATGTTTTTTAACATTTTTCATAAAAATCCCCAGATAATACGCTAAAGTTTTATTGATTTTATCATCCAATCTTGTTTAATGTGATGCATTAACCACAGTGATAACTTGATTGGCAAGCTCAATGGGTGTACCAACAAATTGACAATATCCTGAATCAATGATTGCCTTTGGCTGACTAATACAGCTACTACTGGCAAGACTTTGCGCCCAAATATGGCTTGAATTAGACCTTGTTTCAGATAAATATTTTGAGCCATCATCACCCATGCCCGAAAAAATAATGCTAATAAGTTCATTGTTGTACACATCACTCATATTTTTTAAGATGGCACTGATATTAGGCTGATAACCATCACCCCAATCCTGATTTTGTAAAAAAATTCGCCCATTGCTATCAAAGATAATTTTACGGTCAATCGGTACAATTAAGCAGCTGCCAGAACGTAAACTTTGATTTGTTGTAATCACCTGACAATGCCAATCGTTATTTTGGGTAAGTGTTTTTGGCAGTGTATGAATCATTTTGGCATCAAAATGATACGCCACCACAATTGCTACAGGCATTTGGGCGGGCAAATGTGATAAAAAATCTTTTAACGCTGAAATTCCGCCCATGGACGCACCCAAAAGCAACACATAACGCCATGGTTTTGGAGTGGTTTGTTGGATTTTTTGAATCTGGGGCAAATTAAGACGCTGACGCAACTGGCGAATCAGTGCGTTTTGCCATTTTTGATAGGCTTGAAGATTACTTAAACTGGGCGCAGGAGTAAATCCCACCAAGACCAAATACGGCTGATTACTATCAACTGCATCTTGTAACTCACCATCAAAATGCACATCAATCAGCCAAATTAAATGTTTGGGCAGATTGGCAGTTTTCCCGTTTAATACCTGCTCGGCACTAAAACAGCCGAGCAATTTTAAACCAAATTCATGCAGTGTATCATCAAAAGCAAAAAACTGACTTCGGTCATCGCACACCACCACAACCAAAGGTCTGTTTTTGCTAGAAGCATCGAGCATTTAATCAATCCGCATCGTCTTGCAAGTCTAAAATATGATGAATACGTGCCAGCAAGTCCGCCTCTTGGAAAGGTTTGCCCATATAGTCATTCACACCAATATCAAACGCACGTTCTCGATGTTTTTCGCCAGTTCTTGATGTAATCATGACAATGGGTAGATTTTTTAGGCGGTCACTGTTTCTAATTTGGGTTGCCACCTCAAAGCCATCCATACGCGGCATTTCAATATCCAAAAGCATCAAATCAGGCAAGGTGTCTTGGAGTTTTTCCACCGCATCCACACCATCTTTAGCAACCACCACATCAAAGCCATGACGCTCTAAGAAGCGAGAAGTTACTTTACGCACTGTAACCGAATCATCCACCACCATAATCAGGTCTCTATGGCTAGCTTTAACAACTTTTTTGCTGATATCTCGACGTTGACGTGATACTCGCATTAGTGCTAATAAATCTAGAATCAACATTACTGAACCATCGCCCATGATGGTTGCTGCCGAAATCCCTGATAAATGCGATAACTGACGACCTAAGGGCTTAACTACTACTTCGGTGCGTGAGCCAACAATCTCATCAACTTGTAAAGCCAGATGCTGACCAACACGGTTTTTAATAATAATAACTGGCAAACTAGACTCTGAATCGTTGCTAAAATCATTATTGTTTAAAATTTCATCAAGATAACGCAATCGATATGGTTTATCTTCAATTATAATCGCGTCTTTATTCCAGCGATAATAGGTTTTTAGTTCTTGAAGGTCTACTTGTACCACTCTATCAATCTGAATCAAAGGAATGGCATATTGACGGTCGCCAACGCGAACAACCAAAGTATCTGACATCGCCACTGTCAAAGGCACACGGATAATAAATTTAGAACCTTTGCCACGCTCTGATTCAATAGCAACTGTACCACCAAGTTCACGTACTTGGGCGCGCACCACATCCATACCAACGCCACGACCTGAAATTTGAGTAATTTTATTGGTTGTAGATAAGCCGGCATTGAAAATGTACTGCATGATGTCGTTATCGCTCAAACGTTCATCTGGACGAATCAGTCCTTGAGCGATTGCTTTTTTACGAACCGCCTCCACATCAACGCCCGCACCATCATCTGACAATAAAATCACCACTTCATTGCCTTCGCGTTGAACTTCTAAAACCACCTGACCTGTTGCTGATTTACCAATCTCACTGCGATAATCGGGATATTCAATACCGTGGTCTATCGCGTTTCGTAACATATGTTCTAGTGGTGAAGTAATGCGGTCTAGGATATTTCTATCCATTTCATCGTCTGCGTTAATAACGGTTAATTCCACACTCTTACCAAGTTCGCCCGCCGTTTGACGAACAATGCGTTGTAGACGTGGGGTCAGTCGAGAAAACGGCACCATACGCGAATTCATCAAATTGTCTTGCAATTTCGCTTGGGTGCGTGCTAATTGTAATAACAAATTTTCACTGTCGCGAGTTTTTTCAAGCAACGTTGTTTTAATGTCCAAAATGTCCGATGCAGATTCTGCAAGCGATTTGGATAATTGATTTAGAGAAGAATATTGGTCCATCTCCAACGGGTCAAAACCTGCATCCAATTCTTGCTCATCCAGCTGAGCAATGATTTGAGCCTCAAGTTCAATATCCATACGGCGAAGTTGGTCAGACAAACGTTGAGCGGTCGCCCCCATCTCTTCAATATTACCTGTTAAGCTCACCATGTTCATCTCAATACGAGCACGGTTGATTGCTGCTTCACCAGATAAGTTAATCATCTCTTCCATTAAAGGTGCTGAAATACGAATCATCTCAGCAGCGGTCGTGCTTTCAGTTTGCTCACCAAACACACCTTTCATTGGTGGCATTTTTTCAATGCTGTAGGAAGATTCCTCTTCTTCTGCCTGATAATCTGTATCCAAAACAGGTTTTGCAGTTAGAGCCTCTAAATCTCGTTCTAACGAAACTTGTGGAACATGGGTTAAACTGTCAGGATTTTGGATAAATTGATGCAGCGCCTCAATCAGTTCCGTTGGCCGTGGTGGATTGTATTGCTGTTCCAAAAGCCCAACAGCGGCACTAATCCAGTCATGGCAAGCATACAGAAGCTGGGTTATCATCGGCGTAACAGGTTTGCGTCCATGACCCAAATCTTCATAGATGGTTTCCATTTCATGCGCCAAGTCCGCCATGCCATTGGCAGATACCATTCTAGCACCACCTTTGATAGTATGCAGTTTGCGCTGAAGCGAATGCAGTGTTTGGCTATCGGTGGTATCATTGCGAAATACTCCAAACTCTTCACTGCTGCTTTCTGCTAGGTCTTTTGCTTCTTCTAAAAATACTTCCAAAATATCCATGTCAGGTACATTGCCCTGCCATGAATCTTCAATTAATTTTTTAACATCAACCAAAGCAGGCTGACTTTGGGTAGCTTCATTGTCTGTTTGATCATCATCAATGAACTCATCTTCTTCTGGTTCGTCAGTTTCTTCAATGACAGGTGCATAAACCGCTGCATCATCTGGGACTGCCACCATGGATAAATATTGATGCAGTTCACTGATGGTGCGCTCAGCAAAAAATGACTGTTTTTTACTATTAATCATTTCAAGTTGTAATGACAACACATCCATCAATTGACTAATGATTGTAACCCAACCTGCGCTGGCAATGATTTTTTTATCCAACAATTTTTGAAAAACTGCTTCAATCTCATCTGCCAAATCACCCACACTCATAATGCCAGCGAGTCTTGCACCGCCTTGGATGGTATGTACATAGCGATACAATGATTGAACATACTGATTATTCTTAGGATTTTGATGCCAATCAACAACTACTTGGGTCATTGACTCATCTAAAGACAAAGCTTCATCTAAGAAAATTTGCAGCAACTCATCATCCGTATAAATATTTTCAAAAATTAGCGTTTCTTCGGTTTGTTGCGGTTTATCCAAAATCTCTGAAACTTGGTTTTCTAATTGAGCCGTTTCTTTTAAATGTTCTTGACGATGATAATCGACCGTATGTTTTACAACATTATCATTGAGCGCCTGAAGCACCTCATCATCCAAATGCAGCGACATACTGCCCGCCAATGAGTCAAACAGCCCAATTAATTGATGATGCACATTTAATAGCTGCTCCACAAATTCATCGTGCATACATGCTGGGTATTGTTGTGCAAGTTGATAGGTTTCTCTTAAAGCAGATAGCACACGTTGAAATTTGCGACGATTTTGAGTTCGCGCTGACAAAACCTCAATTTCGGCAAGCTGCTGATTGGCATACACCACAATATCACTATCGGTTGCAATGGATGATTTTAGGTCAATTTCAGCATCAATCAGTGTATCAATTCCTTGAATTAACTCACTAACGCCAAGTTCTTTTTGGTCATCCTTAGGCAGTAACAGTTGTAAAAGCTGTTTATCTTCTTCCATTTGCTGATGCGACTGGTCTTCTTCGGGGTTTTCATAAGCCGCCAAATGCGCCTCAATAAGCAAAACCGCCTCATGCAGCGCTGATAGATGAGTTTGGGTCATTGGCGTTTCGTGCTGCTGCAAATCTTGCAATACTCGCTCAATGATTGCTCCAACCTCGCCCACACCCGTCAAAGGTGCTAATCCAGAAGCTCCGCGTAAAGTATGGAATACTCGCACAATCTTATCATTAACTGGCACACTAACGGCATTTTTATTTTCCTCTAAAAATGCTTTGACTTGCGCTAAAAGTTCTTTACCTTCTTCAATAAAGATGCCACAAAGCATTTCTTCTTCTTCACTTTCGGCACTGCCCGCAGGAGCGTTTTGGATAAGCTCACCTATTTGCTGTAAAGAACTAAGCGCTTGTAAACTGGATTTGGTTCTAAGTTCGGCAATTTCGGGTTTTTCAAAACCATCATCAAGCTGCCAATCAGCAACCACATAATCGGCATTAGCAAACACTCTATAGTCAAATTTATCAGCAAGTCCTTTGCTGTAAGCATGGCAAGCTGCACGCCATAAAAGCATTTTTTCTGGATAAGAATCTTTATGGTGTTCAAAAATTGCAACTAACCCTGAAAATTCAGCTAAAACTTCATAAATCAGGGTGCACATGCCTTCATTAAGCGTGATTGTCTTATCTAAGATGCGGTTCATCATATTTTCAACCGCCCAAGCCAGCTCTCCTAGTTCCATTGCGCCAACCATGCGTCCAGAACCTTTTAAGGTATGAAAGCCTCGGCGTACATCCACCAAAAGTCCGGCTTGACTGCGGTCAGCCAAATACGATTTAAACATTGGAACAATATCATCTAAAACTTCATGAGCTTCCTCAATGAAAATTTCTTTAATATCATCATCAACATCACCCAGTGTTGATACCAAAGGCTTTTGAGCCTCTTCCATAAATGGCAATAGTACGCCTAAATCGCCACTTTCGTTTTGGTCAGATTTATTAGCAATATCTGGAGAAATATCAGAAGGTTTTTCTGATATAGTGATTAAATTTTCAGCGCCAAGATTTTCATCCATCAAATCTTCTGTTTCAGAAAATTCATCAAGTAAAATGTCAGATTGAGTTTGGTTGTTTTGTAAGCCCACCTCATCGTCATTGGCTGACAAATCATCTGTTTGTTTAATATCTTCTTGTATTGGCAAATCTGTGTTTATTAAAGCTTCATCTTCGGCGCTTAAGGTTTGTATATCAAAAATTGCCGCGTCAAAGTCTGCTTCAAGTACGGTATCTGATGTGGTATTCTCATCCAATGTATTTTTTTGAATATCTAAATCATTGGTAGTTAAGTTGTTGTCGTCAAGCTGCTCATCAGGTGCAGCACTTTTGACATTTTCTTTGGTTGTCAATAATTCTTCGGCTATGGTATCTGCCACAACGGTCACCGCATCTTTAGTGAAGTCATTACTCACTAAAAATTCAGTATCCACTTCTACCTGGATGGCTGGCTGATTAAGAGACTGTTTTGTTGGCAACCCTTCTTTTAAAGGACGGCCTTTAAGCAGGTTTTGAGCTTGGGCAATGATAGCAAGGTTATCAACACTGGGCGGGTTTCCAGCGGCAAAATCCTGCACCATTATTGGCATAATATCGGTTGCATCCACCACCAAACCAACCATTTCCTGACTGGAGTTGATGCTGTGGTCTAATACTCGATTGAGCATATTTTCAATAGACCAAGCTGTTTCACCAACATTGTAAGCACCCACCATACGCCCCGAACCTTTTAAGGTATGGTAGCCACGACGAATTTCTTTTAAAGATGGCAAATCGTTGACACCCTTTTTATTTAGGGTAGCCAAATGAACGTGAATTTCATCAATAACTTCGTCCGCTTCTTCTACAAAGATTTCTCTAAATTCTGCATCAAAACTAAAATCATCAGCTTTTATATTTGCTTTGATGGTATCATAAAGCAGATTTTGACTGTTAGAAACGGACGAATTTGGTGATTCTGACGTGTTGTTCTTTGTATCATCTGACCCAACCAAATTCATGGCTTTGACAGCGTCATTTGCCAAGTGATTATTGTTATTATCACCATCTGACAAACTGATGCTTGGTAAAGATAAAATATCTGTTAGCAAAATATCGTGGCTTTTGCTTTCATCATTTAGTAGTGTATCACTGGCGGTTTTAATCTCAGGTTGATAATTGGTTTGAAAATGTGGAACTGTGGTAATGCTGGTAATAGCTGAATCGCCTGAATGTATGAATTTTTGAATCATAGGTTTGGGCTTAGATTCAACAAAAATTACATCTTCAACATCATCAGTATCTCTATAACTGCCTGGATTTAGAGTGTAAGTATGTATCACTTCGCCCGATACTGGCTGTTTTTCACCGTTATCGTCATATAAGATAGTATTTTCGTGGGATTTAAGCAGTTTAACATAAATGTCAAACAGTTCTAATACATCCTCATTTTTGTCTTCTAAGTCATTAATGATCGCAAATGATGCATCTATGCTTTCTTGGGTTTTAATTAGTAGTGCATCATCAAAAACCTGCCTGGATAAATTATCCAAAAACATCTCAAACAAAGCCAGCCCATCAGCAATGTCATGAGCAAGCTGCCAGCTAATACGTGTGGGAGCTTTTTGAGCTAGTGTTGAAAACATATTACCCAAATGACGGCTTACTTCCGCCACTTTGGTTAATTTCATTTCTTCAAAATAGTAATTTAGCTGCTCTAAGCTATCGTTATCGGGTAAGTCATTTAAGTTTTTGGTATCAAGATAGGTAATAAAGCTGTTTTTAATTTCTTCCAAAGCAATAGAAACCATGCCCAAAGAACTGTCTGAATTCACCTCATTAAAGCCATTGGTTTGGATAGCCTGATGTGTTTTTTCAATGGTACCAATCAGTTTGGTAATTCTTTGAACAAGATTTTCTTTGATAACGTCAAAACTTTCTTCGCTGATATTAGCGCCTGTTGCATAATCTATCACATCTTCTAATTCACGAGCATAAAAAGTCCAACCGCGACTTTCTAGACGCTTGTGTAATTTATTTAGAATGTCAAAGCAAATTCTGTCTTCATCAAGCGCTTTAATTGTTTGTTGTAATGAATCAACCGCATAAGTAAACAACGTCTGCTCTAAAATCACTCCATCATCAATGTTGTTTAGTAATTTTTGAGCAGCTTTGTCTTTTTTGGGTAAGCTTGCTAAATTGATATACAAATCAATAAACGCATTTTCCAACCATAATACATCTAAAATTGGCAAATCTTGACTAAAATCCAAATGAAATGCTCGTTCAAGTTTTAGCAAAATATATCGGTCATCTTCACGCAATGTGCCTGTTGTTGCATCATTAACGTTTGTATTAGCACTTAAATTATTAGCAATATTATCAATTAAAATCAGTGAAAATAGCCATAATTTTTTCAAGATTCCAGAACTTACCTGGGTTAGACGCAGCGTAATTGTTCGCAAACCTGTCAAAATCAGTGTAATGTTTTGCTGATGGTCTAATAGTTTTTCTGCCAATGCATGCCAATCATTATTTAATCTTTCAAATTCGCCATCAGTTAATGAATCAGATGCGGTTAAATCATCAAATTCTACTTGCTCGCTAAATTTTATATCTCGGGCTGCCTGCCAAATATTTTCTGGCGGAACATCAATACCCATCTGCACCATAACCAGCTGCAAATAATGCGCACGTAAATTTAGTAAGTTGTAACGCAAATATCCAGATTTAATAAAGTGATTAAATTCATATTGCAAAAGCTTACTGGCATGCAAAACCACAGGTAAAAACAAAGTGGCTACTTCTTTATTAGCGACCTGTTCTGCCACAAACGAGATGGTTGCCGCTAACCGCTCAAACTCTGGAACTTTTGCAATTGTAAACACACGGCGGATATTTTTGTACTCAGCACTAATGTACAGCAAATATTCATTGACGTCAGTAAAGGAATAGTCATATATTGCGTTCAGCTGCTGACTTAGTGGTGCGTTCAACCACTCCAAGGTAGTTAAATTATTGGACTGTGTGATATGCATATTGTTCTCGCATGGCAAAACGCCAAGTTAGCGTATAAAATCGAATTACTCTTCAATACATTTTGTAAATATATTTATTAAAATGTATCTTGACAGATAAATCGTGCAAAATATCGTATCTTTTTTATTTTGTCAAATACCCAATTGTGTAAATTGCGGTCATAATAACAGGTTATTCTGCAAATTTTTAGGGGGTCTAGATAAAATTTTTGTACTGAGCATTCACAAATAATGCTTGACAAAATAAAAAAACATCAAACTTTTATCATTGATAATTTTATATGTTGATTTAGATTGGTGCAAAAACTATACCCATAAGCCAATCTAAAAACATTTTCAAAAACAAAAAAGCCAAACCAAGTCAAAGACTTGGTTGGCTAACCATCTCAATTACAATGTAAGAGTTGCAATTTCCTCATCATTAGATAATTTAAAACCTGATACTGATTTTTGTAATTCGGCTGCCATTTCATTTAGACGACCCACTGAACGAGCAGTTGCCATTGTTCCAGATGATGTTTGAGAAGTAATGTCTTGAATCACACCCATGGTATTTGAAATGTGGCTAGCTGAAGTTGCTTGCTGACGGGCAGCGTTAGAAATATTTTCAATCAAATCAGCCAGTGTATGTGATACGTTTTGCACTTCATCAAGAGCCTCGCCTGCGTCTTTGGCAAGTTTTGCTCCTTTTACCACTTCAGATGTGGTTGACTCCATAGATGAAACTGCTTCATTAGTATCTGCCTGAATGGTTTTTACCAAAAGTTCAATCTGACGTGTTGCAGCCGCTGAACGCTCCGCCAAACGCTGAACCTCGTCAGCAACCACCGCAAAACCACGACCAGCCTCGCCTGCCATCGATGCCTGAATAGCAGCATTTAGTGCCAAAATATTGGTTTGTTCAGCAATGTCATTAATCAAGTTTACGATATTACCAATCTCTTGTGATGATTCGCCCAAACGCTTAATACGTTTTGATGTTTCTTGAATTTGGTCGCGAATAATATTCATACCCTCAATAGAACGGTGTACCGCTTCTGCTCCATTGTGAGCAATCGCAACCGAACGCTGGGCAACGTTGGCAGATTCTAAGGCGTTACTAGAAACTTGGTCAATAGATACCGCCATTTGACTGATTGCTGCAGATACACCAGCAATTTCTTGGGCTTGCTGCTCTGATGCATCAGCAAGTTCTACAGCGGTCATCTGGGTCTGCTGGGACGATTGAGCGATACGGTCTGAAGTATCATTAATGGCAAGCACCAGTTTTCGCAATTGGTCAATGGCAAAGTTTACTGAGTCGGCGATTGCTCCTGTAAATTCTTCAGTTACTGTAGCACTAACCGTTAAATCCCCTTCCGCCAAATCACCCAATTCATCCAGCAAACGCAAAATCGCCGCTTGCGAATTTTTTTGCTGTATCTCCATACGCTGGACGCGGTCAGACTCTAAGCGAGCAAGCTCGGCTTCAGTTTCCATTGCTTGACGCTGGCGCATTGCTTCTTTTTCAAGCACCATACGTTCGGTACGGCTACGATTTTTAAATAATTGTACCAGTGCATACATTGCTAAAAGCAATGTTAAAATTGCTAAAATTGCAGGGACTGAAATGGTTTTTTGTGAAACAATACCACGTTCTACACTCAACAATTTTTCTTGCGTGGTTGCCGCCAAATCATTCAAGTCTTGAGCGGATTGACGAGCTTGGATTGCAGGGCTACTAAGATTATTGATGCTTGATACCACAGGTAAAATCATGCGTTCATGAATGGCATGAATGTTTTGTAATTCTTGAGCAGCTTGCGGATAGCTGGTTTGCTGGTTTGCTAGGCGGGTGCCAAAATCGCTCACTAATTGTTTAAATGTTTCTGGGCTTGTACTGACCGTACTCACTAACCCCGTCATGGATTCACCAATACGCTCAAGCGCAATGATTTGCAGCTGAATATCACGCACCGTATTGGCTGGCATACCTGATGTTATGGCTTGTTCTGACAACTGCATGTATAAAGACTGCATCTGAGTGGTGGCGTCTTTCACTTGTTTTTGTAAGTCTTGCAATGCATTGATGTCATTTTGATGCTCAATCACATAAGTGGCGCTTTGTTTTTTAGCTTGCCAATTTTCACTTAATTCATTAAATAAAGACTGATGCCCAATTAAACTGTTTTTTTGTAAATGTGCTAATGTAGTTTCATAAGATTGAACATCATTAGCCAATCTAGTATAAGCTTGACTACTAAGCTCATAATCTTTGGAAAATGTTGCATCATTAACATCACGTACAATATTGGTTGCACTAACTTCTAAACGACTAACATCGCCCAAATAATCTGTAATTCGAGATAGAGAATAAATCAGCCAGATAAAACTAATGACTGAAATTGCACCACAAACAACCAATGCCACCCACCATTTTTTTTCATTCACTGTAATGGGCGCAACCAAGACTGATTCAGTATCGCTCATGATACTTTCCCTCTAAATAATAAATACTATACAAAATTACAGACAAAAGACCCCAAACACATTAAAAAATGCATTTTTTATTTATTAGGCGAATTTATTTTTTTAGTCAGCTTAGTTTAACTTGCCGCTGCATTTAAATAATCTGCACTGGCACACAATAAAGATGGCATCATAACAAACCATTCTTTATTGTCTTTCACAAAGACCCCATGATTGTAGGGTGCAAAAGGCGAATCTTCATTAATCGCTCTTGCCTGATAATGACTTTCTGAAAATTGTAAAATTCCTAATACCTGGTCTACCAAAATTCCTGAAAATATGCCTTCTTCATCTATTACCAAAACTTTACGATTTTTTAGACGCTCATGGCTTTGAAGTCCTAAAAATTTAGCAAAATCCACTAACGGTAAAAGCCGACCGCGTACATTCGCGACACCCATTAACCAAGGTTTGGTTAGGGGGATTGGCACCACATCAGGTAGTGCCAAAATCTCAGAAATTTCACCCATTGGTGCGACTAATTTTTGTCCTGCTACTTCAAAAGCGATGCCCGTCCACTGGTGCGTATCATTATCATGACGACCTGTCGTACGCGCTTTAGCCAAGTCAGCAAGACGAAGTAATTCAATAAAACCTACAGAAGCCACATTTACCCCAATACTGAATGAATGACGTTAATAAGTTCGTCTTCTTTAATTGGTTTTACCAAATACTCTTTAGCACCTTGACGTTTTCCCCATACGCGGTCAGTTTCTTGGTCTTTGGTACTGACAATAATCACAGGAATATGTGATGTGGCAGCGTCACGGGTAATTTTACGGGTTGCCTGAAAACCATTCATCTCAGGCATCACAATATCCATCAAAATTGCATCTGGCTGATACTCTAAAGCTTTTGTGCAACCTTCTTCGCCATTAAATGCTTCTATTACTTCAAAGTTATGTTTACCCAAAATTTCCCGAAATCTTGCCATTTCTAGCGGGGAATCATCTACGACCAATATTTTTGCCATCACAAATCTCCAGGTTGACTAGGTTATTAAGTGAAATGGCAAGTTTAACGGTAACGGCTGATGGTTGCAAATAAATCTTCTTTACTAAAAGGCTTGGTGAGATATTCATTTGAACCTACAATGCGACCACGAGCCTTGTCAAACAAACCATCCTTTGATGATAACATGATTACAGGTTTAGATGAATACTCTGGGTGATTTTTAATCATAGTACACGTCTGATAGCCGTCCAAACGAGGCATCATAATATCCACAAAAATAATATCAGGGTTAGTTTCAACGATTTTAGACAATGCATCAAAACCATCGACAGCAGTAATGACTTCGCAACCTTCTTTTTGTAATAGGGCTTCAGCTGTGCGTCTGATGGTTTTTGAGTCGTCAATAATCATTACTTTTAAGCCAGCGAAATTACTCATGGGGCATTTTCCTTATTTGGTGAAATAACACCAAAAAATATTAAACAAATAATCAAAATCTTTAAAATAATTCATCGGCGCTGAAATAATGCCAATAAATAACCAGAATAACATTTTTATCACATTTAATAAAAATTTTCTAGCACTTTTTAATAATATGAAGGTTTAATTACAAAAAAGTAAAAATTTAGAAATATCAGTGGCTTTAAATACTTTATTATCAATGAATTATCAACAATTTATTATTGTACAAATTATGTATAAATAATACACAATTATGAAATATTTTGGTTAAAAACAAACCTTTTTAATCTTAAACAAATATGTTATTATGCAGCATCATCAATTAAATATATTTAAATGAATGCTTATCTCGCTGTACTGCTTATAAGTACCATATTAGCTGTAATAGTCAGTTTATTTGCTTTTGAAGTTTCTTATCATAATAATCACACTTTATTTTTTGACGTTCATAAAACCCCAAAACCCAGTGCTGCTGACAATGCCAAAATTCATATTGACGCCCGCACCATCACCCTAACCAAAACTCATCTTGCTGAGATAAAAACTGAACTGTATCAACCTAGTTTTCGTTTAGAAGGCGTTGTAGATGCCCATCAATACATCACTTTACATCTGCCTGATGATGGCAAACTAAGCACCATTCAAGTTAAAATTGGTCAGCGCGTTAGCCCCGGTGATGTCATCGCCACTTTTGTTCAACCAACACCCATTATTGATTTAATTGATAATAATTATTTGGATAATCAATCAAATGATTCTAACAAAACAACCAACATCAAAGAGCAAACAGATAAAACTTTAGAATCTTTAACCGAAACCAGCACCAGAAATATTGCAATAATCGCTCCAACTTTTGGTTTTATCGCAAAGATATTTACAAGATATCCGCAAAATAACTACAAAAAATCGACACCTGTAGCGCTTATCGGCGATGATAGCCAATTCAAACTAGTTAGCGCGTTACCAAAGTCATACAAACGTTTTATCAATGATGAAAAATTAGTCAATTTTACCACAAAAGATGGTCGTAAGTTTATTGGTCAAATCAACAAAATTGATAAATCTGTACAAAATTTGGCAAATTTTGGATTTAGCGGCATTCAAATCCACATCTTGATTCCCAAAGACGAAGCTGAAAAAGCCAAATTACATATTGGTGATAAAGTTAGCGGTTCTGTAGAATATGGGCAACTGACTACAGGAGTTTTAGTGCCTGCTTTTGCCGTTTTTGACAACGCTCAATCGCCTTTTGGTCTAAATACACTAAAAAAACCTCCCTACAAACCCATCACCCCGTTGCATGCCTATGTTTGGGAAGTTGGTCAAGATGGTTATATAACTCTTGCCCCGGTTGATGTGATTGAATATCGACCAAAAAGCGATCAATATTTGGTTTCAGGAGTTACTTTAACCGGACTGATTGTACTAGCGGACTTACCCAAAAATGCTCAAAACAAATTGGTAAAGCTGGAGGGTTTTTAAGTTTATAAACCCAAAATACTTTTATAACCAGACAACAAGCAGTAACGTTTATTTACAATTTATATCGGATTTATCAAAAACCTACTTGGAACATTAAAAAAACGTTCTTTTTTTGTAGTATCGGCGGATTGCCCCTTGCTAAATACATCAAAGATTGGCAAGATACAACAGCTGTTTATTTACAGGCTTAGTTTGTGTATTTGCACAGTAACGCCCTAGATTCAACCGTATCGCACCCAAAATAACCGTGCATTACAGGATAATTTTACACATTTTACAACAAATAAGGTTAAAATATGAGCAAACAAATTTTATTAATTGAAGATGACCCTGATTTGGCGGAACTTATCAGTGAATACTTATCCATGAATTACTACGAAATTCATCATGCGCCAACCGCTCAGGAAGGTTTGGATATTTTGGACACCAAAGAGCGTGATATTAACCTAGTTGTGCTGGATTTAATGCTACCTGATATGGATGGTATGCAGGTTTGCCAAAAAGTTCGCGCCTCTAAAAACACACAAATCAACAAAGTACCCATCATCATGTTGACCGCCAAAGGCGATACCACTGACCGAGTGTTAGGACTTGAAATGGGCGCTGATGATTACATCTCCAAACCTTTTGAGCCACGTGAGCTTTTAGCACGCATTCGTGCGGTATTGCGCCGACATGAAACCCCAAATCAAGCCGATACCAATTCTGGTAGTTTGACTTTTGGACGTTTGACCGTATTTCCAGACAGTCATGAAGTTACCATTGATGATAAAATCGTTCGTCTAACCACACATCAATTCCAACTTTTACATTATTTTGCCACACATGCAGGCAAAGTGTTAAATCGTGAACAACTGTGGCAAGCCATGCCAAACGATGACAGTTCTGAAAATATTGACCGTGCTATTGATGTACACATCTCTCGCTTGCGCGCCTTGATTGAAGATAACCCACGCCAACCCAAACGAATTATCACTGTTCGTGGTGTTGGCTATCAATTTGCCACTGACCAAGTATAATCAAACCTTTTTATCAAAACCATCAGCTTGCTGGTGGTTTTTGACTTGAAGTCTTTTTGTTTACTGATGATTTCCCATGAAAGACCCGACTTCTAACGCACAAACAGAACCCGATTTTGGTATTCATTCTTTATTTGCGCGGCTATTTATCAGTGTGTTTTTAGCATTGATTATCTTTGCTATTGCTATGGTGTTACTTGCTCAGCTTACTCATAACAATTCAGACAGCATTCGTTCTAAGGTTATTGCAGGTCAAATTCTTCATCAATTAGACCCATTGCTTGTTGAAATTGACAAACACAGCCATGAAGGCAGACGTGTACAGACGCGTTTTGTACTGGCAATTGTTAAAAAAAGTTTTGATATTTTTGATGAAAGTTTAAACGCTAAAATTGGTTTATACGACCCTTCAAGACGGCTTTTGGTACAAACTGAAAATTCTGAACTTCCTCAAAAGTTATTGTTAGAAACTTCTTGGGTGTCAAGTATTGTACCAACTTTGATTGGCGATAGTCGCCCTTATGTAACCGTAGTTAGCAATACAGGATATATCTTATGGTATGAAAATCGCAATCCGCCAAAAGAATCGCCATTTTTAGGCATGTTCAACTTATTTACTGGCACAATGTTATTAATGATTATCATGACCGCAGTTTTATGGTGGATTGCCCATTCAATAACATGGCGTATCAATCAAATGAGCCGACAAATGGCAAAATTAGGTGATGGTGATTTTAGCGTGCGTGTGAGTGAAGACGGCAACGACGAAATTGCCTTTTTAGCACATGGTTTTAATCAGTCCACTCAAAAAATTGAACGGCTCATTAACGCCAATAGTCTACTTTTAGCTCATGCATCGCATGAATTTCGCACACCCATTACACGCATTCGCTTACAAATTGAAATGATGGACATGCTTGCCAATCGCCTTGATGAAGCCAGCAAAGCCAAATTTGATAAAAGAGCTGCAGCAATCAATCGTGATTTAACTGGTTTAAATGATTTGGTTGAAAGTATCTTGTTAGTCAGCCGTTTAGATGCTGGGCACGCCCTACAAAATACTGAAATGGTTGATTTATATGAGCTGGTAAAAAATGAATGTCAGCATTATTCTGAAGCAACACTGTTTGCCTTGCCAGTATCGATGCCGGCTCAACCCAAATTACTAACGCATTTAGTACGAAACCTTCTTAATAACGCCATGATTCATGGTATACCACCTATTGAAGTGTATCTGTACACCGCCATTACTACTGAAGATGCTTACAGTATACCAGCAGCCCTACTTGATTTAGATGGTCAGTATTTTGGCGAAGATGCGATAATTGACAAATACGGTGCTGAACATCAAAATACTGAAGAATTTAGCGAAGAAAAACCCAAAAACAGCTTTTTACGAAAACTTACACGAAAAGACAAAAAATCAGAAGAAGAGCAAGCAAATTTTGCGGTGATTGCAGTGATTGACCAAGGCGAAGGTATCAGCGTAGATAAACGTGAAGACATCTTTAGCCCGTTTGTGCGTTTAAAACAAGAGAAAAAAGGGTCAGGACTTGGATTGTCTTTGGTGTCACAAATTGTAGAAGCTCACAATGGGCAAATTAGTACAGATACTTGGCGGGGGAAAACTCGCTTTTTAGTCATCTTGCCACTCAATGCCAAAAAGCCTGATGAGAAAAATGAAAAATCTGTTCAGGCTTTAAATGAAAAAGATGACCAATCCACTCAATCTTGATTTGATTTTTTAATAACCACGTAGCGATATTGATTGTCCGATAAAACCTCTTGTTCAACCAAATGATGACCTAAATGCCGACAAAAATTGGGAATATCGCGCGTGGTTGCAGGGTCAGTTGCCAAAATTTCAATACTCTCTCCTGCCTTAGCTTGACGAATGATTTTATGCAAAAGCATGATTGGTTCAGGGCAATTTAATCCTTGGGTATCTAAAACATGGTTAATTTTTGTCATAATTTTTTCCAATTTTGTTGATTTGATGTTATTGATTTAAAAATGCCAAAAATTTTTTAAAGTTTACTTTAAATAAAAATGGCATACCAAACCACGATATCATGGTTAAAAATAAACTCATAAAAAACGCCACACCAGCTCCTTGAATTATTCCCAAAATCACTGTAATTAACAACGACCCCAAACCAATGATGAGCAAAATCATAATAATGCCAAGCTGAATGATGCGATAACGCCACAACAAAAATAAATGGTGCAAACTCAATGGTATTGACAGCGAAATCAGCACATATGGTAAAAAATGAAACGCGTAATAAATCAATATACTGTCTTTAAATTTTGCCATACTGGCTAAGGTGCCAAATACACAAAACACCAAAATTGCCAAAAATCCCAAATATGTACTCAATGTTGCGGTTTTGATGGCGGTTTTGATGTGTTGTTTAATAATGGAATGTTCAATCATGATTGGTCTTGGGCTGTTTGGTCATGAAAATT
>CAKAQU010000011.1 GCA_916720335.1 uncultured Moraxella sp.
AACTCCAACGAAATCAATCAGTTAATTAAGAAAAATCCATAAAACTTCGCATAATAGCAATGAGATTATGAAAAAAACCGCCGTGTTATCCTTTTTGAGACACGGCGGTTTTTTAGTTTGCGGTCATAATCTGCATTATGCGAAGTTTTGTGTATTGTGGATAACTCTAACCTGTGGATAACTTAATAATTATCCACAAGTACAATGCTGATAGTATTAGCGGCGGGTAGCCCCGCGCGCGGGGCGATGACGCGTAGCGGCAACCCGTCCGCATAACTGCCACCTTGTCAGCATATCACAACCGCCCCCATCATAGTCTAACCCCGCATAACAACCAATTCACCCTCCCTAGCCCGCCTAAACAGCTAAATCTTAGAATGCGTTTATGATGAGTACAGTCCACGCATATTGTACCCATGTAGTGCCTTATCCTATCCTAAGATAAGGGTGAGGGCGGCGTTAGCGTGAGCTAGCCGCCATTAACTTAGCTAACCTTGCGGCAACGATAGCAGCGGAAATATCTTGCAAATAATGATTACTAAATATTATTTTATAACGGTATCACGGTAGTAAGTACCTAGTAAAATTTAAATTTAGTTATCGTTAGCTTGCAAGGATTGCAGCGAATAGCGTGTCTGCCGCCCAAAAAAGGACGCAACGACGGCAACGGCTACGACCGAGGCGACGCAGGGCGGAGCAGGGGACGGCGGGGCGGGATTATTGAGTAATTAACTTATAACCCTCTGTATTTTCGGCGTGATTTGATTCTTTCCTCTCTTTCTCTCAAGGTTTCTTCTCTGGCTTCTGGTCGTATCATTTGCAAAGGGGGTAACTTTTTCTTTCTTTTTTGCTTTAATATTTTTTGTATATACGGCATGATAACAAAATGATAAAACACAATCACCATAATAATAAATACAATGGTTAAAATTAGGTGTATGACATCATTCATTTTTCTTTTTCTCTACTTCATTTTGACTTAACACCCTAATTTCACCGTTTCTAGTTACTTCAATTTCTCCAAACATAAGTGTTTGGTTTAATATTTCGTGCATGATTTTCGATTCTGTAAGTGGGATTTTCCCAATTCTTACGATTTCGCGGTTTATACTAATAGAAGTTCTATAAAGTGCTTCTTCTTCACCTTTGTTTAGTTTAAATGACTGCATTTACTGCCCACTCTAATATTTCTAAAAATTATAAATTATTTTTCTAAAAGTATTTACTTATAAAAATTTTTTTTGTAAAATTTTACTAATTTCTATTTTTCCACTTTTCTAAATATATATAAATTTGCACCCCCGATTTTCAATAAGCCACATTGCAAACCGAAAATCGGGGATAAAAACGCCTTATGTAATACGGCGTAATACGGCGTAATACGGCGTTATCAATTTTAGTAAACGGTTGTACTATGTTAGATGTGAAAGCTCCCAACGCTGGCGAATATGTGATAATTGACGCAGTTAATTTCGTCTGTGCTATTGACAGTTTTAAAACTGATGAGATGGCAACATTAGACACCAGTCCAACGGATTTGTTAGGTCGTGATTTGTCCGATGAGCAGATAAATACGGTTTATCAAGCAGTTATAGACAAATTAAGCATGGATTTATCAAAAATTTTTGGCGATAAGTTTGCAAAACTGCAACAAAAAGGCTTAGGTATTCATTATTACAAATATTGTTATCAGTCAAAAACAGATACAAAAGAGATATTAATCAATATCGGTCTTGGCGGTCAAAACAATACGGTATTTTTTGGTTTGACAGGTTTTGGCTGTAAAGTTGCTGATAAGGGCTGGGAAGCACGTTTACAAATATATCTAGCAACGTTGCAAAGCCCGCGTATTACCCGTATTGATTTAGCCCATGATGATTTAGATGGTGCTTACTCTAGTTTTGCCAAAGCCTATCAAGCTGATACAGATGACAAGTTTATTTTGCCAAAAACTCGTAACCGTCCATCTGTTACAGTTTCGGGCGAATTTAAGCATAATGACCCGCAAAATAAAGGTCTAACAATGTATGTAGGTAGCCGAAAAAATGGCAAAATCATGCGTTGCTATGAAAAAGGTAAACAACTTGGCGACAAAAAAAGTAAATGGTTTCGTTCGGAACTTGAAATACACGGTAAAAAGCGGGTAATCCCTTTTGATGTTTTAACAAAACCAACAAGCTATTTTATTGCTGCTTATCCATATAATAAGGAGCTAATAGACGCAGCAAAAAAGCATTTTGGCGACTGTACGCCTTTAAGTGCAGTAATTTTCCCATCGGTCAAGCGCGAAGCCCAAATTACTTTATGCCGTGCCATACAAGTTTTAAAACATCAATTTGGACGTTACATTAAAGCATTTGGCGATATATTTACGCTAGAAAACTATAATTTTAAAAAAATACCTGATTATAAAGGCATTTTTAATCGTATCAAAACAGACAAACAAAAAGATTATTATCCAAAACGGCTAAGTCTAACTATGCACGTTTTTAAAGATGATTTAGGGGGTGTTAATGTTATAAAACAACAAATCAAACAAAAAGCTAAATCATTGCGTAATGCTTTTTACAATGAAATGACTAATCCGCCTAAATATTATGATGATGTAAGTTATCAAAGATATTTAGACAATGATGAAGAATTTCAATCATGGCTTGTTTCTCATACTTAGAAAATGCAACACGGTTTAAAGACCTAAGGAGTAAATATGTTGCTATTTGTAGGTGATTTAATTGACGTAAAAACTGGTGATTATAATTCACTTGTTTTCCGATCTGAAAAATATGATTTTGGACTTGGCGAAATAGTCCCTTGTTCTCAAAGTATCGGTATTACTGAAGAAACTATGAAGTTTTTAGATAGTTATAAAAAGTCAATTGGTCAAAAAGTTACAATAGCCGTTAATGCTATTGTTACTAAAAATAAGACAGTTTATTTTATGTCTCAATCCGATATTTTAGCTGTTGATAAAAAACAGTAATGTATATCTGTTCCGAAATTGTAGATAACGTTTGTACAAACTGGCAAAAGCTAGATGATACAAATGTTTTATTGCAATCAATCGCAATTACCCCTAATGATGCTTACGCTTTAGCGGGTGCGATTATATCCCTATTAATTATGGCTTTTTTGGGCGGTTTAATAGGGCGTTTATTACTAAACTTTAAAATTTAATAAGGTGATTTATGAGTAAATATTATTTAATGTGCGTCGCTACAGTTATGACAATGGTTCCCGCTGTTGCTAATGCTGCTTTAGATGTTCAGAATTTAACGACAGAAATTAGTGGTAACAGTACAAGTATACAAACAATTATGCTTGCAGTTTTAACAATTGTAGCTTTATTTGTTGGTTTCCGCTTTATTAAATCTGCTATGCGATAAGGTTAAAAATCAATGCAAGAAGTTTTAGATCCTAATGCTAGCTTTTTGAATTGGATAATAGTCGTTACAGTTGTAGCGGCTATTCATATTTTTATTAACACAATGATGAAATAGGGTGATAAATAAAAATATTGCGGCAACGATAGCAGCGGAAATATCTTGCAAATAATGATTACTAAATATTATTTTATAACGGTATCACGGTAGTAAGTACCTAGTAAAATTTAAATTTAGTTATCGTTAGCTTGCAAGGATTGCAGCGAATAGCGTGTCTGCCACCCAAAAAATAAAAAATTCCTTTAGAATCATTAGTTTATGCGGATAAAACATTACAGTGCTTAAGCTAGCTGTAAGAATCTGGTTCGAAACCGGAATGATTCATCCTTTAAAATAGCAAATTAAAAAATGAAAACATTTAAAAAACTACTCATAGCAATATCAATATCAGCATTATCAATAACAAATGTAAACGCTCAAGCTGTACCAAAGCCCGCAACGCCAGAACCAACATTACCAGATAAATCAGCTAACCAAGAACGCTATACTTATATCGATAGACCTTATAAAGCTGCTAACGATACAAAGTATAAACAAGTTCCGATTAACAAAGCAAAGTTTGTTAATTATCTAAAAAAAATTCCTAAGCGTACGTTAATTGAGCTCGGCATTGCTGTTGGTATCAACGCTTTAAGTAATGCAGTTGATTATCTGCTTGACCCAGCAAATAACACAATACAACCTATTACAAAATTACGCTGTCAATCGGGACCCCCAATTAATCTGTCTGCAAATACTCCAGATGAGCTGATGGATTTGATATTTGCACATCCAACATTTAAGCGTAATCACACAAATCCCCAACGTGATAAATTTAGCTATAATGCTGATAGCCGTGTTATAAGTTATAACGGCTACAGTTACGGCGGATGTCAATTGCCTAAACAAGATACTAAGCAAGATGTATCATTAGATGATGTTGCTGATAAAACAATACAAGCAGCTAAAAACAACAATCCAAAAGCTGTTAGAGTGCTACAAGATTATGCAGATAATGAGATACAATTGTATCCTGATGTTTACCCCGACAAAGCCCCAAACCCAAACCCAAACCCCAATCCTTATGAGTTGCCAAACCCAGAGATTAAGCCAACCCCAAACCCAAATCCAAACCCAGAGATTAAGCCTAATCCAAATCCAAACCCAGAGATTAAGCCGACCCCAAACCCAAATGATAAAACACCTTTTGAATTGCCTGCATTTTGTAAATGGGCTAGCAAAGTTTGCGACTTTATAGATTGGTTCAAAGATGACGATTTACCAAAAAATGAATTACCGCCTATTGATATTAAAGATTTGCCAATTGATCAATCAGCAGCTGATAAAAAATATTATGATGCAAAGGCTCAATGCCCGTCCCCTGAAAAAATCGCTTTAGCTTTTGGTACGATAGATTTTGATTATACAAATATCTGTAATTTTTTTACAAAAATAGCTCCGTTTATTATGGCTAGTGCTTACTTAACGGGTGCATTTATTGTTTTGAAGTCAAATAATTAAGGTAAAAAATGGGTCGTTTATTAGGTATTTTTTTAAGTTGGTTCACAACTCAATTAATAACAGCAGTTATTAAATATATATTCAGCGGTGCATTGGGTATCGCAAGCTATGGTATAGTAACTGCGATATTTAACCGCTATATCAATCAAGCACTGGCGGAATTAACTGGTATAGAGGCGTTATCATATATCATCAATTTATCAAGATTAGATGATGCATTAAGTGTTGTTATTGGTGCATTAACAATCCGTGCATCTATGCTAGCTATGACAATCAAACTTATATCAACGGATAAAGTCTAATGATTATCTTGGTAACAGGTCAGCCAAGACATGGCAAATCACAATATTCAATCAAACTTCTGCTTGATTTAATCAAAGACAATAAAAATCGTCTTGAACAAGGTAAATTACCCAGACAAATATATTGTAATATTGCAGGGGTTAATGATGATGACACAATAACAAAATTACCTGAAGTATTAAATCAAGATGTTGTTTTTAAAGATAAAAAATTGTGGTTCGGCGAACATGACGACCCAATAAAACCAGCTGATTATATATGCCCGCCAATTGGTAGTGTCTTTATTTATGACGAGTGCCACAAAACCGAATGGATAAAAGAAAAATCAGGTACATTAAGCACTGATCCAACATGTATCAGTATGAATGAACATGGCCATCAAGATTATATCTTTATCTTAATAACCCAATTCCCGCAGTATGTACATACACACCTAAGAGGACTTGTTGAATACCATTATCACAGTAAACGTCTTTATGGTGCAAAAACAAGTAAAATCTATAAATTCAACGAATTTCAAATCAATCCGCGATCTGAAAAATCACTCAAGGACGCTTATGAAGTAGAAAATTTTAAATTTAAAACCGAATATCAAAACTGCTATAAGTCTGCATCTGCTCATGACAGTATGCGTCTCAATATCCCAAAACCCTTTATTTATGTAGGTTTGGCGATTTTGGCAATCATATTGTTGCTAACATGGCGTTATCTAAATTCGCCGATTAAGGACATGGTAGAAGGGAAAGAGGGTGCTACATTTAGTGGCATTAAACAGTCCAACAATCAAAACAAAGATATTAAACAAAATCAACAAAATGACCAACAAAAACAATCAATTAAAGATAATAAAACCCAACAACCAGAATTAACCAAAGAACAGTTAGAAAAACAATTAGAATTACAAAGAAAACAGTTTGATTTGGAATTAGAAAAGCAAAGAACACAAATGCTCATGCAATATACAGAACTACAAATGCAGTTATTACAACAAAAAAAGCAAATAGATGATTTTTATACAAGACTTGAATTATACAAAACAATGCTACCGAAAGATTACGAAGTACTTAAACAAAATCCCGATCTACAAGTGCGCGCAGTAATTAAAGCTGGCAATAAATGCAAAGCATATAATGCCGACGGCGTATTAATGACGCTAACAAATGAACAATGTGCGTACTACACACAAGAATCGGGAAGAGTATTTAAATCAAATGGCACTGTTACACAAGTATCAGAACCGCGTTATCCGCAGTCTCTGACAATTGAACAAACAAAAACAGTCTTGCCAAATTCAGATCAACAATGATATAATCAAACCTATAAAAATAACTCCAACGAAATCAATCAGTTAATTAAGAAAAATCCATAAAACTTCGCATAATGGTTATTATGTTAAATAACTATTGTGTACGCACATATCGAGAAATTTATGTATAGATCTACTCTTACTGTTCTTTTAGGTTTATTCATTCAACAAGTACATGCACAAACTTTAGCTATGGAAAAAGATGCGCCACTAACTGTGGGCGCTTTGGTGAGTATTCATCAAAGCGCGTATCACGTTGATGACAAAATCACAGCCGTCCCTTTATTGTTGTATGACAACAATCGTTTTTATCTTGAAGGTACCGATGTAGGTTTTTATCCTTATAAGGATAATAAACATTGGGTACGTGTAGGCATTAGTTATGACAGACAACACTATAATTCAAAAGATGCAAAAACAGCGGCTTTACAAAGTTTAAATAAACGCCAATCTTCAGTAAATGCTCAAGTTAGCTATATGTATATTTCAGCCATTGGTGGTATTGAAACAAAATTGGCAACTGACATATTAGGTCGCAGCAATGGTCAAACCGTTAGTTTGGCTCATCGCAGTAAATTTGAATTATTGGATAATAAACTAACTGTTTATCCTAAGGCTGGAATTACTTGGCACAGTAAAAAATATAATGATTATTATGGAATATCTGATAAAGAGTCATTACAATCAGGAATTCACTTTTATGATGCAAAAGCTGGTTTTTCACCTTTTGTTGCTGTTAGTGGTAAATACATGTTTACAGATAAAATTGGTAGTTTTGCCAATGTGCGTCATGACTGGCTATCCTCTAGTCAAAAAAATAGTCCAATGACGGATAGTAAAACTGAAACATCTTTTAATGTCGGATTAACTTACGATTTTTAATCGTTTTATGGTTTTACTTTAAATAAAATCTGGTGAAAAGTAGTCATCGCCCTATTAAAAATTTTCTACTTTTTACCAAAATTTGCGTCGGTTTAATGTCAAAAAAAATATCCACCTTATTTTAAGGCGGATATTTTTTTAAGCTAAGCTATAAAACGTAATTCAATCATCACTGGCTTTTAATTGAATGTAGTTTTGCACACCCATACTTTCAATCAATTCTTGTTGAGATTCCAACCAGTCTTCATATTCTTCATTGCCATCTTTGAATTTAACTAAGATTTCGCGAGATACAAAATCTCTCTTTTCTTCACAAACAGCAATTGCTTCAAGTAAAATCTCATGTTTGCGACGCTCAAGACGTAAATCGCATTCTAAGATTTCTTCGGTTGTTTCACCGATTAGCAACTTACCCAAATCTTGTAAATTTGGCAATCCTTCAAGTAATAAAATACGCTCAATTAACTCATCTGCCCATTTCATTTCTTTAATGGATTGTTTAAAAAACGCCTCGTTTAATTCTTCTACACCCCAGTTTTTAACAATACGAGCATGTAGAAAATATTGGTTAATTGCAATCAAAGATTGAGCTAATACTGAATTTAATGCCCGAATAACTTCTTTATCCCCTTTCATTTTTATACCTTTTTAATGTTGTTTAAAAAAATTAATGAGTGACTGAGGCTAGGTTTGGCTCAGCTGTTTGGCTTTGCAGGTAATTAGCAAGCCCCATCATTTCAATCAAACGTAACTGTTTTTCTAGCCAATGGGCATGGTCTTGTTCGGTGTCTTCTAGTTGAGCAACTAATAAATCGCGGGTTACATAATCACGTTCAGCTTCACAAAGTGCAATACCTTCTTTTAGGTGTTCTTGCACACTATATTCAAGCTCCAAATCACTTTTTAACATAGATGGAACGTCTGTACCAATATTAATGCTACTAACTTGCATATTTGGCACACCGCCAAGCATCAAAATACGATTGATAATTAAACGTGCATGCAATGTTTCATCTTCCATTTCATGATAGACGCGGTCATGAAGCTTGCCCAACTCCCACTCAGCATACATTTGTGAATGGATAAAATATTGGTCTCTAGCACCCAATTCACCGCCCAACAAAAAATTTAGATAATCAATAACTTTTTGAGAAGATTTCATTTTACACTCCAATAAACTAACTTGATTTAAGTTTTTAAACTAAATAACTTATGGGCTTTATCTTATCATAGCTTTTATGAATGACAAGCACCAAATTGTAGTACAAAAGAACCGCGAACGACTTGCAATTTAAGAACGACTATCACAATGACAAAAATTTTCACCTAAGGTTAACTTAGGTGAAATGGAGAAATTGAGGTCTGCTCCATGCTAACCAGATGATTTTATTATAATTATTATGTTGCTGTAGCAAATAAATGATAATGGTTTAAATTTATTAAATAAAACTAATATCAAAAAAGATAACTAAATAACAACAGTTAAAAATGATTTTCAATTAAAAAAAGAAATAATCCCTTAACAATTAAGCACTCATGGCGTCTACTGCTTTAAATTTAGCATGATGTTCATCAACCAAATCCTGAACCATAGGTACACAGCAACCACAGCAAGTACCCACTAATAATGTATCTTGTAGTGATTGAACTGTATCTAATCCTTGATTTAGAGCAGTTTTGATTTGGGTGTCTTTAACATCATGACAAATGCAAATGTACATGAGATAGTTCCTAAAAAATTACTTTGTGAGTTTTATTTTAAAACTTTTAATCAACATGATTGATTACTCTGAGTATAATAACAATAATTATTATTATTTGCAAGCTCTAGAATGAAAATCGTTTATATTTAACTGTGTAAAATAATCAACTTAAAGTTAGTTATACTACAAGGTTATTTTTCTTAATTATAGCTGAGCCGCCCCAAAAGTATCGCATTGACTGATATCGCCAGACTCAAAGCCACGATAAAACCAACGCTGTCTTTGCTGGCTGGTGCCATGAGTAAAACTGTCTGGAACGGTATGACCATGAGCTTGATGCTGCAAATAATCATCACCAATTTTTTCAGCCGCATCCAAGGCTTCTTCAATATCGCCTTTTTGCAAAAATTGGGTGCGTTTTTGATTGTGGTTCGCCCAAATACCTGCAAAACAATCCGCTTGTAATTCCAAACGTACAGACAATTGATTGGCATTTTTTTTACTGGTTTGAGCCTGCGCTTCGCGAACTTTTGAAGAGATGCCAAGTAACGTCTGTACATGATGACCAACTTCATGAGCAACCACATAGGCTTGAGCAAAGTCCCCTGCCTGGTCTTTTCTAGATAATTCTGAACTATTATTTTGGTCGCCACCAATGCCCATTTGTTTTTTCATATCAACAAAAAAGTTTGTATCCAAATAGACTTTTTGGTCGGCAGGACAGTAAAAAGGTCCACTGGCAGAACTTGCTGAACCGCAAGCAGAATTTACTTGACCTGTAAACATAACCAATTTTGGTGGTTGATACGTTCTACCTAAACGGTTAAAAATTGGTGTCCAGACGTCTTCTGTATCTGCCAAAATAGTTGCTACAAAAGCTTTGGCTTCTTGTTGGTCGGGGGTTTGCTGTGTTGGAGCAGTTTGGGTTGTGGTCTGAGTAGATTGCATTTGCTGCGCCACACCAAGAGTGGTTTGTGGGTCTATACCAAACACTTTCCATAAAATCAGAGCAATGACAATACTACCAATGCCAATCCCGCCTGCCTTTCTAGCGCCACCACGTCTGTCTTCGATATTATCGCTTTGTCTACGACCGCGCCACTGCATAATCTTTCCATTATTTTTGTAAATGAAGCTATTATATATTAAAAATTTAATAAAACTTAAAGGTTTTTACAAGCACATAACAAAAATTGTATAAAAAGCTAAGTGGTAATACTTAGCTTTTTGCAAGAAATACGGTTATTTATCGTTTTTATTTTTGTATTTTAGACTGATAATTAAGACGTTATTTTATCAAACCCATTTGGCGCTGCTGGATTTCCCAGGTAGGTGTATTTTGATTGACCTTTGGTGGAGCTTGTTCTTTAGGATTAATGCCAATGGCTAACTTTTTATACAAAGGAAATTCATCATAGGCTTTACGTTCATTGATTGCCGCTTGTTTCTTTTTATGCCAAGCGTTATTTTGAATAATGTAAACAGTTTTACTATCTTTAGCAACCGTTTTGGCATTTTTATCCATAACAATAGCACTAATGACATACTCGCCTGCCACCAAATCATCCGTTGCAATACTTCCTTGATTACCATCAATGACCACTTTGTCATTGAGTAAAACCGCCGTGGTATAACCTTCTTGCAAATTAGGTCTAACTTTTGTTTGAACATCAATGGACTGAGCAAAACGATGATAAGCTCGAGATTTTTCAGGTTCGGTAATTTCAATGGTATATGCAGACACTTGACTAACAAATAAACAAGATAACAATAAACCAGATAATAAATTTTTCATTAAAATTTCTCACAAATAAAAGTTATTTTACCCAAAAAATCATAAAAAATCCGCTAAAAACAAACGGCACAAGCCAAAACTTATGCCGTCTGTCCGTTTGTCAAACTTACTGCTGAATTAACAACGATAATACATTTCAAACTCTAAAGGATGCACTGCTTCATTCATACGCTGCACTTCTTGCATTTTTAAAGCAATGTAATCATCAATCATTTCTTTACTAAAAACGTCGCCTTTTAACAAAAAGGCATGATCTTCTTTTAACGCATTGAGTGCAACTTCCAGATTTTCAGCAACGGTTGGAATCATCGCTTCTTCTTCTGGAGGTAAATCGTATAAGTTTTTATCGGCTGCCTCGCCTGCTTCAATTTTATTTTCAATGCCATCAATGCCCGCCATCAATAAAGCAGCAAATGCCAAATAAGGGTTGGCTGATGGGTCAGGAAAACGCACTTCAATTCTCACCGCTTTTGGGCTTGAAACGTGAGGAATGCGAATTGATGCTGAGCGATTGGATGCTGAATAAGCCAGTTTAATTGGGGCTTCAAAATGTGGTACTAAACGCTTATAACTATTGGTTGTTGGATTGGTAATCGCATTTAATGCCCGAGCATGTTTGATAACTCCACCAATAAAATACAAAGCGGTTTTAGATAAACCTGCATACTCATCGCCTGAAAAGGTATTTACCCCATCTTTAGCAATGGATAAATGAACGTGCATACCGCTGCCATTATCCCCTACCAAAGGTTTTGGCATAAATGTCGCAGTTTTACCAAACTGATTGGCAACATTTTGCACAATGTATTTAAACTGCTGCACTTCATCTGCCTTTTTAGTTAAGGTGTTAAAAGATACACCAATCTCTAATTGTCCTGACGCGACCTCATGATGATGCACTTCCACACGACCTTCACCCATCACTTCTTCAATGCGTTCACACATCACCGCACGCATATCATGATAATGGTCAATTGGTGGTACGACCGCATAAGCCCCTTTTATGGTTGGACGTTGAGCAAGGTTTCCCCATGCATAGTCATTAGCGCTAGACCAAGCCGCAGCCTCACTAATAACTTCGCTTTTTACCCCTGACATCTCCACAGACCATTTGACTTCATCAAAGACAAAAAATTCAGGTTCAGGACCTACAAACACGGTATCGCCAATACCTGTGGATTTTAGATAGGTTTCGGCACGTCGAGCAATCGAACGCGGGTCTTTAGCATAGCCTTGCATGGTATTAGGTTCAATCACATCGCAAGTTACCACAATGGTTGGCAGTTCATAAAATGGATCAAGATACGCTGAATCTGGGTCAGGGCGTAAAATCATATCGGACGCTTCCACGCCTTTCCAGCCTGCCACACTTGAAGCATCAAACATTTTGCCATCTTCTAAAGTATCTTCATCAATGCTATGTGCAGGAAACGTCAAATGCATTTCCTTGCCGTGAGTGTCTGTATAGCGAAAATCCACCCATTTTGCTCCTGATGATTCAATCAGTTCAAATAATTTATTTGTCATAAAAATTCTCAAGCTAAAACCAAAAATCTTTAAGATTTTAACAGAAAATCACGCTTTTGGGGCAAAAAATGGCTATTTATCAGATAATCTTAACAATGAATTTGCTTTGTTGTTATTTTTGTGTCAAATTTATCAAAAAGTCTAAAGTTTTTTAATAACAGCTTTGTTATAATGTGATATCTTTTTAGCCATGGGTGCATTTTGTATGAAAAAGCAATTGTTATCTACTTTACTATTATCTTCCTTAAAATCGCGTGTAACTTCAAGTACGGTACTGGGATTAATTGGTGTTTTATTGTCGCAAAATTTGCAAGCGACTACGTCTGCAACCAACTACAATCAAATCAGCTTTAGCACTGAAGTGAAAGAAGTGGTAGCCAATGACCAGATTAAAATTGCTTTAACCAAAACTACTCAGTCCAGCGATGCCAAAACCGTTGCCCAAACTTTAACTCAAACCATCAATCAAGCTAACGCCATTGCTAAAAAATACCCCAGCGTAAAAGCCAAAACAGGTCACCAAAGCGCCTATCCACGTTATAGCAATAACGGCAAGATTTTGGGTTTTACAGGCTCAATATCACTTGAGTTAACCAGTCAAGATTTTGAGCAAGCTGGCGATTTGGTTGCTGAACTGCAATCTTTAATGGTGGTAGATGACATTGAATTTAAAGTCTCAGATACTACAAAACAACAAATTGAACAAAAACTCATGACTCAAGCGGCTAAACGCTTTCAAGATGAAGCTAAAACGGTCAGTTTGGCTTTTGGAGCAAAAGATTATAAAATCGTACAAGTTTCATTAGATAGTCAAAATCAAGGTTATTATCAGCCTATGGCTGCATCGCTATCTTTAAGAAAAAGCGCTGAAATTAGCCCTCAAGAATTTGTAGGTGGCGACAGTCAATTATCTTATAAAGCCACAGGAACGATTGAACTGATTAAATAATCAAACTGGCAAACCTTAAAAATAAAGCGTTTGCCATTTATTGCATTTTAACAGATAATACAAAATCCATTCACCCAAGGAATTTTTAATGAAAATTATGATAAAAAACGCCTTATTACTCACATCATTGGCATGGGCTGGCATCAGTTTTGCGCAAACTAACGCTAAAGTTGGCACAACAACTGATGCTGATGCTGATAAACAAAGCCAAAAAGCTGATGGTGATATTAGTTATGGTGATGTACAAATTCCCGATATTAAAACCGCTCAAGCAGGCGTGGATAATAGCGCCATCAACAGTATCGAAAAAGACGGTAAACGTTACACAACCTTAAGTTTGTCCAATTACGCCAAGCAAGTAAACGAAGCAGTTTGGTCGCCAAACATGCGCACCAATACCGCCATGACGGTAAAAATTCAGGCGCTACTTGATTGGAATCACGCATCGCCTGGACCGATTGATGGTGGTTGGGGGATGAATAGTAAAAAAGCCCTACTTAATTTTCAAAAAATAAAAGGATTGCCTACCACAGGCAAGATGGACCAAGCTACTTGGAACGCTTTAACAGCTAACATTCCCAGCAACCAACCCGTCATCGTCTCTTATACACTAACCAAAGATGATGTTAATGGCAAATACTCAGCTCTACCCGCAGGCGCTGAAGCTCGCTCAAAATTAAAAAGCTTGCATTATGAAAACATTCAAGAAATGCTTGGAGAGCGTTTTCATATGGATGTGGCTTATTTAAAATTATTAAATAAAAATGCCAAATATCAGGCAGGTGAGACTATTACAGTGATAAATACAGGTAATAACCACAAAGGTCGGGTAACCAATGTTGTGGTTGATCGCAATGATAAGGTTTTGTATGCTTATAATGGCAATAAATTGGTTGCTGCCTACCCTACCACCATTGGTGGCAGCGCTACATCCACACCAGGTGGAAAATATAAAATTGTCAATAAAATTAAAATGCCCCATTACAAGGCGACTGTAAATCGCGACAATGAAGCTACCAAAAAATCTTATATCCTACCACCTGGCCCAAACAGTCCTGTAGGCGTTGTTTGGATGGGGTTAAGTCGCCCAAGTTACGGCATTCACGGTTCACCTGTACCTGAAGGCATTAGCCGTCAAGCGTCTTTGGGCTGCGTGCGTTTGACCAACTGGGATGTGCTTGAGCTTTATGCTAATATTGACAATAACGCTACAGTTGAAATTAAATAAATCACAAAATTGGAGTTTTTATGAATACGCTGACTGCTTTATCGCCCATTGATGGGCGTTATGCCGCCAAAGCAGATGTTTTGCGTCCTTTTTTATCAGAATTTGGTTTGATAAAATCACGCGTTACTGTAGAAATTCGCTGGTTGCAAGCACTGGCTAAGAATCCAGCCATTACTGAATTAAAACCATTTGATGCCAAAGCTCAAGAATTTTTAAATCAAATCGCTGAAAACTTTAGTAAATATGATGCTCAGAGCATTAAGGATATTGAGCGCACCACCAATCATGATGTAAAAGCGGTAGAATATTTTATTAAAAATCGTTTACGCGAACAACCTGATTTGGCTGATAGTTTAGAGTTTATTCATTTTGCATGTACTTCTGAAGATATTAATAATTTATCCTATGCACTGATGTTAAAAAACAGTCGTGAAGTCATCGTTCGCCAAATGAACACCTTGGTTGAAAAAATTGCCAATCTTGCTGTTGAGTATGCTAGTGTTCCCATGTTATCACGTACACATGGACAAACTGCCAGTCCAACAACATTAGGTAAAGAAATGGCAAACGTTGCCTATCGTTTAGCTCGTCAAGTTAAACAAATCCGTCAGGTAGAAATTTTAGGTAAAATCAATGGCGCGGTAGGTAATTATAATGCTCATTTAAGCGCTTATCCTGATGTAGACTGGCAAGCTCACAGCGAAAAATTCATCACTGAAGATTTGGGACTGACGTTTAACCCATATACCACCCAAATTGAACCACATGATTACATTGCTGAACTGTTTTATGCAATTTGTCGCTTTAATACCATTTTGTTGGATTTTAACCGTGATATTTGGCAATACATTTCTTTGGGATTTTTTAAACAAAAACTCAAAGAAGGCGAGGTTGGCAGCTCAACCATGCCGCACAAAGTCAACCCAATTGATTTTGAAAATTCAGAAGGTAACTTAGGCGTTGCTAATGCGATGCTTACTCATTTGGCAGAAAAATTGCCTGTCTCACGCATGCAAAGGGATTTATCAGATTCTACCGTATTGCGTAATATTGGCGTGGGTCTTGCTCAAAGCGTGATTGCTTATGATGCTTGTTTAAAAGGCATTGGTAAACTTCAGATAAATCCTAACCGTTTAGCAGAAGATTTAGACAATGCTCAAGAAGTGCTTGCCGAGCCAATTCAAACAGTAATGAGACGTTATCGTGTTGAAAATCCTTATGAAAAATTAAAGGCTTTAACCCGCGGCAATGCCATGACTCGTCAAATGATGCTGGATTTTATTGACGGCGGCGAATTGGATGCGGTTGATGAAGAAGATAGACAGCGCCTTCGTCAGCTAACACCAGCAACTTATATTGGCAATGCTGACAAGCAGGCACTGGCAATCTTTGACTGGATTAAAAAACTTGATGATAAATAATACACAGTCAGACCGACCATATCACAAAAAAAGCTAAGTTTAAACTTAGCTTTTTATATTAAAACAGAATTATTTGACAAATGCCGTCTTTAAATATTTTTAAAGAACATATTACAATGTTGTCAAAATGTGTTTTAATTTTTCAGTTGGATTGTTAACACCCGTAATTGAACGACCAATTACCAAAAAATCTGAACCATTTTGCAAAGCTTGTTTTGGTGTGCAAATGCGTTTTTGATCATCCGCCGAATCCTCTGGCAAGCGAATACCGGGCGTAACCAGTTTAAAATCTTTCCCTAAAGCTGTTTTTAAACTGGTGGCTTCTTGGGCAGAGCAAACCACACCATCTAATCCCGAATTTTTTGTCAAAGTTGCTAAACGCATGACTTGTTCATTTAAACTTCCAAAAACACCAATTTGTGGTAAAATCTCTTGGGTCATGGAAGTTAATACAGTGACTGCGATTAAAAGAGTGTTGTAGCCTTTTGATAATAAACGATTTTTGCAAAGAGCCATTGCGTCACTGCCAACACTTGCGTGTACATTAACCATCCAAACCCCCATATCCGCAGCTGCCAATACAGCTTGGGCAGTGGTATTGGGAATGTCATGGAATTTTAAATCCAAAAAAATCTCAAAACCTCGATTTTGTAAGGATTTTACAACATTTGGACCACACGTTGTGAACAGTTCCTTACCAACTTTTAGACGACATAAAGTTGGGTCTAAACTATCCGCAAGCATCAAAACCTCATCCAAATTATGTTTGTCAATAGCAACAATAATGGGTGACTTTTGGGCTGATGGTTGTTCAGTCATATACTGTTCTCGCTGTCATGGCTGACGTTAACATTGTGAGATGCAGCCGCATCCGATTGCGGCTGTTTTTGCAATTCCAACAGTGCTTGACGCTCGTTGTAAAGTTCAGCTTTGGCTTCGTCAAGTTTTTCTCCTAAGATAGCCACTTCTTTTTTTAGACGACGGATTTCCAATTTATTTTGAAAAACTTTAAATAACAATAAAGAAACCAATATCCCAATGATGACACCAAGCGCAATGGTCAATATCAACACCAAACCCAGATTGGTGCTAGGGACTTGGGCAAAGAGCAAATTGACTTCCACTTCTCTATTGTTGGCAAGCACTAAAATCAGTGAATATCCAAAAAATATTGCCAATAAAATAATTAATATCAAAGACATCGCAAATCTCTTATTACGCTTACAATGATGACGATTGTATCAGATTGTTGGGTAATTTACCATCTCGCGCAACGCTTTTCCAGGTTTAAAATGTGGCACAGCTTTGGCTTCCACCGAAACCACTTCGCCTGTTTTTGGGTTTCTGGCTTTTCGTGCTTCGCGATGATGCAAACAAAAACTACCAAACCCTCGCACTTCAATACGTCCATCTTTGTGCAACACATCACCCATTAGATTTAAAATTTCGCGAACCGCCTCATCAACTAACTTTTCTTCTATGTTTTGGCAAGAATAAGCAACGTTACTAATCAGGTCTGATTTTTTTAGCGTGGTTTTTTGCATGGCTGACATAATTTATCCTATGAGTAAGTAAACATAAAAAATTTAACAATGATATTTTGTATAGCGATTGCATTATATCATGTTTTAGAAACATTTTTTACAAAATACCATCATTTATTAATTATAAGTTACAGGATAATCATAGCGTACATCGTCAGGCTTAAGCAATAGTTTTTGTTAAAATTTCTAATTTTTATCAAAAAATCAATTAATTAAAATCAAATTAAATAAAAATAGAATAAAAATTAGTCAAAAAATTTATGTTACCAATTGAAAACAATGTTATTAATTGGTAAATTTTTTAGTTTTTATAAACAATATTAATTGTTTTGATAGACATCAAAACGAATGACGTCGTTACTAACTTGATGATTTGGTAGCATATTTGCTAATGGTCTGGCGTAAATTGGTCGTTTAATAACCAATTTACCTTGAGAGTGTAAACAGGTTTTGGCTTGATAAAACAGCATTTGCTCTTCTTTTTCATTAGGGGCGTCTGCTAAAAGATGTAGACTTTGCATCGTCTTACTAACTTTTGCTTGGTAGCTGCCCTTTGGAAACATTGGGTCTAAATACACTACATCCGCTATTTCTTGTTGTTTTTGCATTAAACTAAACTGAGTAATGTCATCAAAAATAATGTTTATCTTATCCAATAACTTTTGCCAATTTGTATTTTGACTCATGGTGTATTTTTCAAAAAACAGTAAAAGTGCGATGATTGGATTTTTTTCAATCAGCGTTATAGAACCACAAGCACTGGCTAAAATTAATCCATCATAACCAAAACCTGCGGTACCATCGATAACAACGGAATCTTTATCAACTTTACACGCCTGCAAAATTAGCTCTGATTTTCGTCCTGCCCTTACAATTCTTTGAGTTAAAGACTGCCAATTTAAAGCGGTTTTGGTAATGGTTTTTTCGTTATGATGAACAAGATGAGGCATACCCTTTTCTAAAAGCAAAATGGGCATATCCAAATGCTCTTTTACAATTGTCTGTAAAATTTTATCACGAGGCTTTGTAATTGGTTGATGCATTAATTCCAAGTTCAGCTTGTGTTTTTGATTTAATAAAATCAGCTTATCAAAATCTGTTTTGCCTTCTTGTTCTAAAACTAGCACTTGCATCTAAATCTATCCTTGCATTTGATAGCCAAACGCCCATGCACCAAGTACTAAAATTCCAGTAATAATTCGTAAATACGCAAAAATCATAAAATTTTTTTTGCTTACCCATGAAACCATAAAACGAATACACAGCAACGCTACAATAAATGAAACAACCGTGCCAGTACCTAAAACTGCCCAATCGTTACTATTTTGTAAAATGTCTTTTTTATCAAGTAAATCCAAAAGCGCCGCTCCAACAATGACAGGAATTCCCAAAAAGAATGAAAATTCAGTCGCCGCAGTTCGAGATGCGCCAAACCATAACGCGCCAACAATGGTAGAACCTGAGCGCGATGTGCCAGGAATCAGCGCCAAACACTGACACAGCCCAATTGCAAGTGCTGTTTTAAAATCAATGGATTCAGCAGTTTGGGCGCGTATTTGTCTGGGGTGTTTTTCTACATAAATAATCATACCCGCTCCAAGTATCAGCATAGTTGATACCACAAGCGGATGAAATAACACACCTGTAATAAAATCTTTAAATAAAACCCCAACAGTCATTACAGGAATGGTTGCAATAATAAGAGCGATGCCTAGACCTCTGGGATTTTGCAAATTATCAGCCCTACCTGTCAAAAGTCCGATAAAAGCAGTCCATAATCGCCCCCAATAATCGTAAATCACCGCTAAAATTGCTCCAAGCTGGATAAAAACAATAAACAAATCTCGTTTATCTTTATCCCAAAAACTCATCAAATCTGCTGATAAAATTAAATAGCCTGTGCTAGAAATAGGTAAAAATTCAGTAATACCTTCAACAACACCCATTACAAAGGCTTTTAGCAACAAGAAAATATCCATCATTTACTCTTAAAAATCATTACATTAATTTTATTTTCCCTGTTCAGCAAGGGTTTTCCAAGCATTATTGCGAACATATACTGGCAAAGCATCTTGAGCAGGCGTGGTTTTACCTTGCTGATACAAACAATAAGCCAACTTAGCAATGTCTGATGCTGATGGTTTTACAACAAAATCGGGTAAAAATCCATCTGCTTGATAAGTGCCATCACTGATTAATAAGTCTGTTTTGGGCAAAGGTTTATCATAATCAATAAGCAATTCGGGTTGCTGATTGATTAAAACTTCTCCATCTTGCACAACAAACTCGGCAAAGAATAATTGATTTTGCCGAGCATCCATGACTGACGCCAGTGTTTTTTTATCTGTAAAAGCAGATTGATTTTGCCGATAAGCTGTATCCGCCAAAGACCAAAGGCTTGATACGCCAATGCAGGGTGCTCCATTTGCCACTGATAACGCCTGAACAACTGCCGTATTGATGCGAATCCCGCTAAATGCTCCAGGTCCACGATTAAACACCCATGCTTTTACATAGCTAATGGGTGTGTTCAATATTTTTAAGGCTTCATCCAACATTGGCAAAATAATTTCTGTTTGCCCACGGCCACCAGCAACGGTTTTTTGGTATAGAATTTGACCATCTTGTAAAGACAATGCCGCTACTGAACATTGTTCAAAAATCGTATCAAATGCAATTAACACATTCATTTCTCTTTTATTTATCAATCAAAAAAACAGGCTATCATACCACAAAGCCAAAAAAAACGCTCTCATCTTATAAGATGAAAGCGTTGATTTTATTTAAAACCAATTAAGATTAAAAGCGCTTTTTGAATTTTCCTGACAAATCATTATTTGCATTTTGCAGCTCATTCATTTTTTGGCGAATCTCATCTTGATTCATACCAAGATTGATGGTGTTTGGGTCCATGCCCATGGCGTGAATGTCAGCGGTCATCTGCTCCATATCCTTTTTTGAACCAAATAAAGGACCGCCACCTCCTGACATGCCTTTGGTAAGTCCTTGTACTGCTTTCATCATTTTAGCAATACCATCAGGATGGCTAATCATTTTCATCATTTTCGCCATTTGTTTATGCTGCTTTAACAGCGCATTGACGTTTTGAATTTGTTTGCCTGAACCTGCTGCAATACGACGTTTACGGCTTGGGGTAATTTTGTCTGGATTTTGGCGCTCAAATGGCGTCATAGAATGGATAAGGGCTTCCATTTCTTTAACTTTTTCCTCAGGTTTGGCTTGAGCAACCGCATTTTGAATATCACTACCACTCATACCAGGCATTTTATCCAAAAACCCTGCCATACCGCCCATATTTTTCATTTGTTGAAATTGGGTTAATAAGTCTTCTAAATCAAATTCACCGCCTTTTTGAATTTTTTTCGCCATTTTTTCGGCTTTTTCACGGTCAATTTTATTTTCAACTTCTTCCACCAAACTCAAAACATCACCCATGCCCAAAATGCGTTGAGCAATACGTTCTGGATGGAAAAGCTCTAGCGCTTCAAGTTTTTCGCCACGCCCTAAAAATTTAATTGGTTTACCTGTGATGGCACGCACAGATAATGCCGCCCCGCCGCGTGCATCACCATCGGTTTTGGTTAAAATAACCCCTGTTAAAGGTAAAGCATCGTTAAAAGCTTTGGCGGTATTGGCAGCATCTTGACCTGTCATAGAATCCACAACAAACAACGTCTCAGTTGGATTAACTGCTTTAGTTAACTCCTTGATTTCATTCATCATGTCTTCATCAATTGCCAAACGTCCAGCAGTATCAATAATCAAGATATCGGCAAATTTAATTTTTGCTTGTTCGATAGCGCGCTTGGCAATGTCAATTGGGTTTTCATTAACATCAGATGGCACAAACATCGCACCAACTTGCGATGCAACAAACTCAAGCTGATGAATCGCCGCAGGACGATAAACGTCAGCAGATACCAGCATTACTTTTTTCTTTTGTTTTTCTTGTAAAAATTTTGCAAGTTTACCTGCTGTGGTGGTTTTTCCCGCTCCTTGCAATCCTGCCAATAAATAAACTACAGGCGGTTTTCCGGTCATCTCTAAAGATTGATTGGCGCTGCCCA